>NZ_VMLH01000040.1:0-22283 GCF_013276595.1 Streptococcus sp. 10824 | reverse complement strand
ATTTTCATTGAGTATAATTCAATTACCATTATTTTCTCCGATTTCTTGATAGTTTATAAAAAACCTAGGCTGTCACTCCTAAACAGTATGACAACCTAGTTTCAACAATTTACATTTTATAGGAGCGCATTATTTTGCTTTTGCTGCGTACTCTTCGTTACGTTTAATCATTTGTTTTCTGTACCAAGCAAAGATACCGATATAGAATACAAGGAAGACTACTGCACCAAGAATTGCTTTGATATCACCAGTTGTAGTGTTACCAATTGTCCAACCAAGAAGTTTTTCGATTGGTCCTTCAAGAGTAGAGTGAGTAATCAATTGAGTTTGGCTCACACCTTCTGGGAAGGCACCTACACCTTTAGCAAGTTCTGTTGCAAATGGTGCAATAAGTGTACCTGAAAGAAGGAAGAGTGGCAACAAGAGTGTTCCGAAGATAATCATACGGAGCAATTTACCACGAGTTACAACCAAGAGAGCTGGAGTAACACCCATAGCGATGATACCTGCAAGTGGCAAGATACCATTTCCGACTTTTGAAAGAAGAACAGCTTCAATCAACATGATTGGAGCAAGTACGTTGGCACAAGCCCAGATTTCAGCACGACCAGCGATGAATGGCCAGTCAAGACCGATATTGAATTTACGTCCTTGAAGACGTTTAGTAGCAACGTTTGTAATACCTTGTGATAGTGGTTCTACGGCTGCGATGAACCATGAACCGATAAGTGAGAAGAGTTCCAAAGATACACCGGCAGTCAAACCAAGAGACAGCCATCCTTTGATAACAAGACGCCATTTATCTGCATCTGCAACCCCTTCAATTGGATGTGGAGTTCCCATAATACCGATAACGATACCAAGGATGAAACCGATGAAGAATTTAGATCCCCAGAAACCGATTTTCTTGTTCAATTTAGCAGCATCAAAGTCATATTTATCAAGGCCTGGGAAGAATTTTTCAAAAATCTTATCCAAAACCATGATAACTGGGTTCATCATGTAGTTCATGTGAGTTGATGTCATTGGTGATGAACTTGGAGCGTTAAGAAGGTCATCAAATGTAGGTTTCATCAAGTCAGAGTTGATAATTTTCAACACACCAACAAGGACGATAGCTGCTGTAGCAATCAAGAGTGAAACCCCTTGACTCACACCGTTGTTGTCTGCATACCATTTAATCAAAAGACCTGTGATAGACAAGTGCCAGATATCAAAGATATCAACGTCAAGTGTATCTGTTTTCTTCATAGCAAGCATCACTATGTTGACAATCAACATGATGAGCAAGAAGTATAGTGTCCAAGCAGAACCCCAAGTGATTGTAGCAAGTGGTGCCCAACCAACGTCGGTGATACTCAATTGGATACCAGTGTTTTCAACGAATTTTGCAAGCGACGCTGAGAAAGCAGTGTTTAGCATACCGATGATGGCACCGATACCTGTAAGAGCGATGGCAAGTTTGATACCACCTTCAAGCGCTTTGGAGAATTTCACTCCAAAAAGTAAAGCCAATACTGTCAAAATGATTAACATGATGACAGGTCCACCCATATCTAAGATGGGATTGAAAACCTTTCCGATTAGGTCAAAGATTGCATCCATAACAGTTCCTCCCTTTTTTATGTTATATGAATGTTAACAAATTAAAATTAGCTTAATCCGTGTTCTTTGATAGCTGCTTCAATATTGTCAAATACTGGAGCACTCATTGCAGGGATACGGAATAAGATTGGTCCAGCTTCGATAACTGGAATACCTGGGTCAAAACCAAGATCTGTCGCAGCGATTGGTGTGAAGATGTCATAACCCTTGATAAGGTCTTCGTTAACATCTTTGACCATGACTGCATCACAGTGAACATCGTAACCACGGTTTGAAAGTTCTTCTTCAAGAGCACTTTTAATTTGGTGGCTTGAGTTAACACCTGCACCGCAGGCAGCAAGAATTTTAATCATATGGATTTCCTCCGATTTAATATTTTTAATAGACAAGATTAAGCGATTGCTTCAGCTATATAAGCATAGAGGGCTTCTGGTTCAGAAATTTTTGATAGGTCTTCAAGATGACCATTTCCAGTAAAGAAGTCCATCAACTGAGCAAGAATGTTCGTTTGACTTGAACTCGAGTTATTGATGATAAAGAAGAGCAGGGATACTTCTACTTCCTTATCTGGTGCAATCATATTGTGGAAGGTCACAGGTTTCTCTAATCGAACGACCACAACTTTTTCAGCTAGATTATGAACAATATCTGTATGAGGAATAGCCACATTCGGCAAATCCTTACCCAAAAATTCCATATCTAAGCCAGTTGGAAATGACTTTTCACGCGTGATCAAGGCTTCACGATAAGTTGGAGTCACGATTTCTCGTTCCTCCAATAAAGTAGCAACCTGATCAAAGAGATGTTCTTGATTATCCGCTTCTAAGCAAAACACAAGGTTTTTGTCAAAGAAATGATCTAATCCCATAAGGTTTTCCCTTCTTTCCATTAACTTTATGCTATAAGTATAACACTATATGTAATCGTTGTCAATAGTTTTCTGTTGATTTTTGTCTTTTTTTATACTTTTGTTGTGTTTATAGTTTGTTATATAAAAATAAACAAACAAATATTCCAAGTATTTTTCTGTTCTAATACTCAATGAAAATCAAAGAGCAAACTAGAAAGCTAGGCACAGACTGCTCAAAACACCGTTTTGAGGTTGTGGATAGAACTGACCAAGTCAGTAACCATATCTACGACAAGCCGACGTTGACGTGGTTTGAAGAGATTTTCGAAGAGTATTATTTTCCTTCTTTATCAGGAAATAGATAGCCAATCCCTACACAAGCTAGGACGCCTGCTCCAATCACCAAGCCACTTGAAATTAGCAACAGGTCCAAAATTGCATTTGCGATGATAAAGGCAATAATCAAACACATCAGACTAGCCTTGTAGTCTTTTTTCAAAAGATTCTCTAGAGTGAAAAAGAGGAACAGACCCACCGGAATCAAAGACCATAGGCTGACATTCAAACTTGGCCAGCCAACAGAACCAAAATACAATACTGTCACTGCTGCTAATAAAAAGACAATTCCCAATAATTTTTTCATTTGTTTATCTCCAATTTTTTTATGAACTTGAGTTCTCTGATAGTGAAGCCTCACGTCCCTTACAAAAATCATTATAGTAGAGGTCAGTTTCAAGAACAAGTTCTTTTGCCTATCTGGTCTCTATATCAGTCTAAGTGGTTAAATAATGGCGATAAAATAAGGAAGCAGGTGAAAAACTACCTCCCAAATGAAAAGGAATTAAGCAACCAAACGCTACTTAATTCCTTGAAATTGTCTCATCACCTCTATTAGCCTTTAAATTTTGAAAGACTCTATTTGCTAATCAATATTTGTCAATACTAACCCTTTCAATCAATTCATTAGTTATCTAAACTAAGTCTATTAATAAATCCAAAAAGAGTATCAATAGTAAAGTAAACTAAATAATTGAGTTATAAATAGCTATTTTCACAAAACTGTTTCATCATCACACCATCTCAGTACATAAACCATTTTTTCATCTATAGCTTTTGTCTTAATCTTAATCTTTTTTCTTTAATCCAAGAAATGCACCTAAGGTAAACATTATTCCGGCAACCAATGACGTGAAGACTTCGCTAACTGTTCCGGTTTTTGGCAACCTATCATTGTTAGTAGTTGATTTACTATCAATATTGGTATCTTTATTAGCTATGTTCTCTGGTTCATTAAGATAAACTTCCTTCTCATTTTCAAAGTTTTTATCATTTTTATCAGGAACTGGAGCTGTAACATCCTTAGTTGAATCAGATCTTTGACTTTCATCTAATTGACTATAATTTACTTGTACAGGAACTGTAGTTTTGACATCTTTAGTTGAATCAAATTTGTGTGAATGATCTTCTCTTTGTAAATCCTCTTTTCTGTGACTTTCATCTAATTGATTATGATTTGCTTGCACCTTATCTTTCTTTTTGGATACATCAAAAGTAGGTTTATTTTCCTCCTCCTTTTTCTCCTCTATTTTCTTGAATACAGGTTTTATAAGGGTATCTTTTGATAGATTAATAACATAGCCAGCGTCTTTTTTACCTTCGAAACCAGCAATTTCCCAACCATCAAATTGATAGCCTTTTTCTAATTCACCCTTATAGACAGGTAAAATAAAATCTTCTTCCGGCACTATCTGAGAACTCATTTCTTTTCCATTTTGAATGGTCACAGTCACCCTATGAGGTTTTAATTCGCTCATTTCTCCCGTATCTTTATTTAAAATAAATTCTTTTACGGTTGTATTTCTTGCGAAATCTTTTACAAGAATCTTAATATTTAGTGTCTTATCTGTTAGTTGTTTAATATCATCAAATGATGTATATTCTTTTCCATTTACATAAATATGTTGTTCTTGAATCTCACCATCGAATCCATTATTTCTTTTATCATTGATGTTAAAGACTACAGATTTTCCATCAGCATATTCGATACTAGTATTTCCCTTAGGATCAATGTTTACTTCGGGTTTAACATTATCATATAAAAACTGATAGTGGACTCCAACTGCTTTCGCATTCAAATCGCTATAGCCAGTTTGAAGATAAACATTTCCATCCATATCTGTTACCTTATCTGGAAATCCGTTTGCTTTATAGTCTTTCATTCCCCAGTCCATGATGTCACCGTCTTTAACATTCAGCTTAACGTTAAAATCTCTAGTGTTATCAATGTGTAAATCTCCGTAGATTAAATAATTATCTACAACCGATTCATTAACTCTCAATTCCCAGTTAAAACCACCCTTATCAGAAATCTTACCTCTTAAATAAAATTCTGGATTTCGTACATAAATTTTATTAGATTTAGATGGATTAAAGTAGTTCTTATCCATTGAAAGGTTTACTGGTTTGGTATCAATAAATAACATGGAGCCATCTTCTTTTATAGCTTCTACATTAGAATATTCCTCCCCATGATACTCTTTATTATCTTTACCAAATAATACAAGTTTAGAGGAATCTGTCACAAGATTTCCATCTTTATCGATTGCTTCCCCTTTATCATTCATGTTAAAGGTAAACACTTGATATCTTACAATGTTAAAGCCGTCCAAAGCCGACATTAATACTGATTGAGTGCTTCTTCCATCTTTAACATTTCTACTATCAGCATAAATTGTTGTTTCTGAAAGGACTCTTAGATTAGGATTGGTCTTTTGTATTTTTGCTATATCTTCCTTGCTATAAACTCCATTCCCTGCTAACATATCCGTTTTTCCAGGATTATAGGTAGTCACTTTTAGTGCATAGCCTTTTCTTAGAATGATGTTATCCTTTAACAGATATTGTTGTTTTTCTGAATCAGAATAGATTTTACCAGATTCCATTTCAGTTAAATTGTTTGGTTTGTTCTTTGAAAGATCTCCTTCTCCTAATTCGATTACATTCCCATAACTTGATGCATAGGGATATTCTGTTTTAGTTTCCTTATTTTTTTCAGGCATTCTAATTTTAGTTTTAGCTTTTGTTTCACCCTTATCTTTTACAAGGATATTCATATCACCCGTAAAGGATAGACCATCGACTACATCATTTGTGTTTGCAAATAAGTCAAAGGTTAGAGTTTTAGTTTGTGGGTCGTATTTACTTGCCTTAATTTCTATTAATTTGAAGTCATTGCCATAGTAAGCCTTAGCATTTTTGGATACATTACTTACTTTTCCAAGAATTTCAAAATGTCCATCCTTTGATGGGCTTAATACTCCACCAAGTTTTGATTTAACATCATCAAGTTTCTCAGTTTCATATTCTAGAGCACTCTTATCTTCATAGGCAGTTATATTTCCTTCATCGTCATATTGATAATCAAGTTCTACTGTTCTTGTACCACCATTTACAAAGTCCTCTTCTTCCCTATATTTCTTTTTAATGAGTTTCTTTAGGTCTTTATTTTCAAAGTTTCTAATTGTTGAAATAGTTTTATTTATTTCAAGGCTAGCTTCTCCCTCAACTGAACTTTCTTCATCTGGTTTTGAATCTTCATCCTTAGCTTGATTATTATTGGTATTTTCCTCTGAGCTCTTTGCATTTTTGAGTTTATCTTCAGAAATTTCACCAAGTTTTTCATATTTAGAAGCATCTTTGTCAGGATCTACTAGGTAATAAGAAATCATTCCTTTTTCATCAGCTTGGTCATCAAATTTAATTCTATGGATTTTGGTGAAGTTGCTTGCACCATCTAGGGCGATTACTTCGATGATTTTTCCTCTTAAATCTCCTGCTCCGCTAATTTCGTAGATAGTATTTCCATCTTTATCAAGCTTCCTATTTCTTCCCTCACCCTCTCCGGCGTAAGTTACATCAAGACTTTTCTCAACATCTCCATACTTATCGACAAGAGCTGCACCTGCGTACCATACTTCGTTGGCTACTTCTTCAAATTTCTCAGGATGTTCTTTTTGGTCTCTAGCAAACAAGGTTTCGTGTTTGTACTCATCCTTTACCTTGTGGTAGGTATCTTTTGCGATCAATTTAATTTTATCTGGATTAGAAAAATCAATTGAAATAATTTTTGGAGCTGTATTATCAATTTTTACTGGTATATAAGAAACTTGCCATGGATAATCCTTGGTTAATCTATATTTGAATTTGTAGAAGTATTGACCCTCAGCTATTGATTCAAATTGTCCTCTTATCCTAGTAGCTGGATCTTGGTTATCCTTACTTTCTGGTTCATTTTCTTCTCTACCTCTAGGGTTATAGATGAGTCCATCCCACTTCAAATCACCCCAAACTTTTAGTTTAGATGATTTGATTCCCTTTGCATCATTGCTTTTAGAATTTAAAATTCCTCTAATAAAGTGTTCTCTCGAAATGACTTTTAAGTCTCTTTGATTTTCTCCCTCTTTATTTGTATTTACTATTGAAATCAATCCTTCTTCTGCACTTCTTAATACAAGTGGAGAAGGGGTTAATCCTCTTTCAAGTTGAGCATCTTGAGGATTTCCATTTGAATCTAAAGGATAAATGTTAGCAACATTAGATCCACTAGTGGATTCTGCATGAATACCTTGGTTGTTAAAGGCAAATAGGTCTGGGTCTTGGTCTAGTGATGTAATATTTTTATCTTTTCTGTTTTGAATAACAGCTGCTGGATTAAATTTATCTATACCATGTTCTCCACCAATTCCCTTATTTAAGGTTCCTGGAATTTTTGGTTTACCATCATCATCATAACCTTCCATTGTTTTTGATTTTGAACCCTCTTCCCAGGCCCATTTATCAAGGATTGGTTCGTGGTTCCAATTCCCAGCAAATCCCATTAGAGGCATCGACAAAGAAGGTTGGAAGTTTATTTTCTTCCCGTTAGAGTTTAGAGCTTCCATTTCTTCCACTGACTCAAAATGAATAAATGATTCTACAAATTTATTTTTGTCTTTAGCCTCTCCAACATTTATAACCGCATTCAAATCAAAGCTAGAATTTGCGCCTATAGTGAAAGTATCATGCTCAAATGTGATATTTGCTCCTTTGATTTTTTCTGGATGGATTTCTGGAACAATTTGCTTACCATCTGGAGATTTTTCATCTTTATATGTTTCATCCAGTTTTAATCTGTCAGTTAGAGAATCTGTAGTTATCGCTGATGCTGAAACTTTAAAGGTTAAAGGTCTGTCTGATGTATTGTGAAGCTTAACTGTAAAATATTTTTCTTCTCCTTTTATTTCTTTAAGAGAAATAGAACCATAAGAGTTTACCAAACCTTTAGAATCCTTGTTTTTGAAAGTCGCTACAACTTCATTTCTCAAAGCATTGGCAACATTAATTAGCCCTGCTCCCTGTTGTCTAGGTGATGCAAAGTATTGGCTTTTTTCTTTCCAAGACGTTGCGTCCATCATAGGTCGCGCAGTATTTTGTAAAGCAATTTTTGTAAGACTTGTAAGGTCTATTTTGTCATCTCCCTCAAGATTTTTCAATACAGGTCTTTCAAGCATTTCCTTTAACTTCGGTCTAATCAAAACAGTAGAAGCTGCTACGATTGGAGTTGCCATACTAGTTCCTGACATATAGCCATAAGTTGATTTCCCATTAATGACATTAAGCGTGGATTTAATATTTTTACCAGGTGCTGAAACATCGGGTTTTAAAAGTAAATCTACTCTTGGCCCCCAAGATGTGGATCCTGCTGGAACGATGATATCTTCTTTATAGAGTTCTTTGTCTGTGTCAGGTGCAAACTTAAAGTCAATCTCTTTTTCGTCACCTACATTCGGTTTGTTGGAATTAAAACTTTCCATATCAATTGGATAGTATTGCTCCAATTTATCTTTAAAATCTTCTTTATTATTTCTTTTGACTTCAGTCTTTTTATCAGGATTAATCATGTTCCATAGCTTTACACCATCATCTCCTGAAATTGAAAACACTTGACTTTTAGTAGCTTCATCCGCTTCATATCCCATAGCTGGAAGCTCTGTCCAATTATCTCTATTGTAGTAATTGACAGTATTTACAACCATAATGGCGCGTGCGCCCTTATCCGTAGCTTTTTTAAAAGCATTTTTTAAATCCTTTGTATAAATTCTATCCATTACTGCAATTTTGCCCTTAAGATCCAAACCTATCAAATCTTGGTCTTGGCCCTTGCCTATATATACAAATTTCAATTTACTAGGAGCTTTTGAACCATCTTCATTTGTTGTGATTTTATTCTTATCGAAAAAGGCCCCTATATTTCTGTATTTAAAACTTTCTCCACCTATGTTAACTTTATCAAACTCAACTGTTTGATTTTTAGCAGATGCAACCGCTATCGCATCTTCATGTGCTGCTGTTCGCGTTACATTTCCAGTGTCGGTCATTTTCAGATGATTATTTGCCACTAAATCCCAAGAAGAACTTGAAGCAGAAGTCGCATAGTTACCCGTAGCGACAACCATTGGAATGCCTGCTTTTCTTAATGCTCTAATAGCTTGCCAATATTTCTCACCTACAAGACCTGTTCCTGTAAAACCAGATGATACCGAAACAACATCAACGTTGTGTTTGATGGAATCTTCAATAGCATGAAACATTGTTTCATCCCCTGCGAACCCAGATCCTGCGTCAGAGTACATTTTATAAGAGAAGATCTGTGCATTAGGTGCAATTCCATCTATACCATTAAAGTTCTTGATGTCTTTTTCAGTATCATTTCCAGCAAGAATCCCTGCAATATGCATCCCATGGGGATCAAAATAATCACTTCCATCATCAGCTCTTTCTACGGTAATTTTACCACCATTATAATAATTAAAAGCATGAGGAATTTTATCACTCAACCAATAATTTTTATCAGTGCCTTTTAAGTCTTCTTTTTTAAATCTCATTGAGGCTTTGGCATCATCATCGATTCTCATAGCCTTATGCCTATAATCTGTTCCAGTATCGATATTTGAAATGACCATACCTCTGCCATCAAAATTTCTTCCAAATTGAGCATTAATGGCCTTTAGGTAATCAATAGCTTCCTCAACTCCAATTTCCTTTCTGGCATGATTCATCATGGGTTGGACTTTTTGTGCCCTTTCAACCGATGAGATACCTTCTATGTGTTTAATTTTGTCCAAGTTATCTGGAGTTGTTTCTATGGCACTACCGTTAAAAATTCTATCATAAGTATATAAAACTTTTGTATTCTTAAGACTGGATAGTCCCTTGATTGCTTTTTCTCTAGACTCTTCATCTTTAAATTCAGCAATATAGACAAGTCTATCCTCTTTTTTGGGACTTTCTGAGTCTTTACTTGCAGACGAGTCCGCTTTATCTCCTTGGGATTGATTGGAATTTTCTTCTTTGCTTGTTGCTTCTTCATTGCTAGTGCTATTGTCTATCACAGGATTTTTACTAACAACTTCTTTTTCCTCAATAATTGTTGTTTTCTTTTCTTCAGTATCCTTTGAAGCTTCTATAGCATGATGAATCTCTTCATGTTTCTCTTTATTTTCTGTTTCCTTATCTACTACTACTTTTTCTTTATCAGAGATATTTAAAGCATCTTCAGAGCTAGATATATCTGCTAAGACTACCTCATTAGGGGCATAGGCTGCTAAAATAACTGCAGCTGTGGTTAATGACAATACTGTACTTTTTTTCATTTTAATTCCTTACATATTTATTTAACTTCCAATAGATAGAAAACTTTAACTTTGCTAGCCTTTGTTATAAAAAGTTTTACTAAGTATTATCTAGGAAATAGAGTAGTACATTTATATATAATTGTTAGCTCTCCATAAAAATAGTATATCATTTTTTAAATTTAAGTCAAGAAAAATTAATATGTGTTAATTTATTTTTTAATATACATTAAAAATATAGAGTCAAAAACTTTCGTAGTTAGCTGGGGTACATTGTCAGAACATTCACACCATCAAAAATAGTAGCAATCAAATTGAACCACTACCAAAATCACAAAGTCAAACATCATTGATGAAATATCAGCGCTATTAAACAATATAAATAACCGCTAAGAATAAGACTTAACCCCAAATCATTCATACCTCTCTCAACTAGATGTAACTTACAAAACCCCTGACCTCATGAGCCACTTTCTTCCTCCTCATGAGGCCAGTTTTACTTTCTGCTGTTCCAGTATCGTTTTTCCTCGCTAGATTTCCTCAAAAGGGCAGACTCCTCCCTTGGTGCGTCACACGATTTTTTCATCTCGACTGTTATTTAATGCATCATTAACGACGCTTTTCTTCTAGGTGGTTCATAAGGAACAGGAAGATTTAGGTTGACTTTTCTAATCCTAGAATAAAGTGCTGAAAACAATTCGGAATAGGCATAGAGACTAGACAATTTGAGGAGCTGCTTGCGTCCTGTTCGAACACATTTTCCTACCACGTGAAGAAAAAGATGGCGGAAGCGTTTGATTGTTAAAGTTTGGAAGTCACCTCCAGCTAGATGTTTGAGAAAAAGATAGAGATTGTAGGCGATACAGCTCATCATCATACGAACTTCGTTTTTGATTAAGCTTGAACTATCCGTTTTATCGCCAAAAAATCCCTCCTTCATCTCCTTGATGAAATTCTCGGCTTGACCACGTTTTCGTTCAGAGAACTGGCAGACACGACGCTTGTGCGACCAAGATCCTGCTTGATAGAGAGTTTCTGAGTAGGCGGAGTGGGGCAAGATGGTTAAGTCCTCATCCTGTGGGCAAGGGAGGGAAAGGTCTCCAAGACGGCTCAGAACAGTATTTTTCTTGAGTTTTATGAGGTAGTATTGCCCTGTTTTTTCAATTAAATCGTATAATTTTGGGGTCGCAAAGCCACTATCCATTCGAAAGAGAAGTTGATTAAACCGTTCTAAAACAGGTGTGATAAAGCTGTCTGCCTCTTCAGAACAATAACGATTACCAGGACGAAGCTGGGCATTGAAACAATAACCTGTCTTCCCCTCGAAAGCATAAAGAGGATGATAGCCATGAGCACGATAGTGGGCGTTATAAGCAACACCTTCTTGCTTGCCATAAGTTGTGAAATGGGTAGAATCGATATCTACAATGAGTTGGTTTAGCTGGTGAAACTGTAAAAAGAATTCGACCAATTCAAGGTTGAGGCATCGCAAACTATGGACTGTTTCCTCGTCAGTTCTGGAAAGAAAACGGGATAAGGTTGGCTGTGAAGCAAGCTGCCCTCCTTCCAACAATTTTGGAAAGTAGGCATCAGCTGACAATTCTTTACAAGCATAGTCCGTTCCATAGCCTGTTAACAGTTGAAAGAGGAACTGGACAAGGATATCTGAATCCGAATAACGACAGTAGCGGCGTTGGTCATTCGTTACTAAATACTTAGAAATCCGCTCTTTTAGTTTCAACTGGGAAAAAAGTTCCTGAAAAAAGATAAGACCACCATACTGGGTTAAATGACCTCCATCGAAAGATAGTTGGTAAAAAGACTTGTTTTGGAAGTGATGATTTGGTAAACTGTTCATGTGAGTTTCCTTTCTTTTTGTGTTTTTTTCTACACTTATACCATAAAGGGGAAACTCTTTTTTGTCTAGTAAAAAACACCCATTGGGTGAAAAAAGAAACCATCCAGGATCTAAGCTAAGGCAAGGATTCTGGAGGGTTTTTAGATTAGGGGTGAATAATTGGGGTTAACGGTTATTTATACATATCTATTTTTTCAAATCTTCAGTCATATGTTCACCTGTGACCTAGGCTTTACGAGTGCCTTGCTCTACCAACTGAGATAAATCGGCGATTACACTTACAGTATAGCACTCTGAGAATAGATGTCAAGGAATTTTCATCTCTATTAGAAAAAGCCTGTCCTAAGACAAGGCTTTGAGTTTCTTCATCTTAGGATCCAGCACTTTCATAAGAATCCAAGCCCCTGTCCCATAGTTTCAAGGAAATACCAAAAAAGACAAGGGAAATCAAAATCAAACCTCCAATGTTAAAGAGTACATCCTTGTCCTGCAAAAAATAGCTAGCAGGATAGTAGGCCGTAAAGGCAAAAGGCACGATAAAGCTGATCAACCAACGAAGAAGCGAATTGTAAATGGAAATCGGGTACTTGGCAAAATCATTAAACATATAAAAAATGTAAATCATGGCGCCTGACTGCTTGGTCCAAAAAGCGATGCTGGCTGTCGCGATTTTCAAGGAAGTATAAATCAAGGTCGCAAAAGGAATACAAACTAGGAAAAGCAGGAATTTTGGAAGAGTCCAAGCAATGCTAGTCACTGTTGTTCCCAATAGGATACCACCGACCAAGAGTTCTCCCAAAGCATCAATCTGAAAAGTCTCAACTAGAATATGAAAGAGAGGATTGATAGGACGAGTCAGATACTTGTCAAACTCCCCTTTTCTCACCAAGCGTTGTCCCAATGCCCAGAGATTGTCAAAAAAGAGATGGTCCAGTCCCTTGGGAATCAAGGAAAAACCATAGATAAAGGCAATTTCTTGAAAAGTCCAACCTTCCAGGGATGGGATGTGTTGAAAGATGACATTAAGAAACAATAGGTTCAAGCCTTGAGTCAAAAAAACTCCCAGCACACCAACCACAAAATCCACCTTGTATTCCATAATTTGTTTGATGTATTGTCTGATAAAAATCAGATGCATGCGTTGATATTTTTTCATACTAACCTCCCTGAATGGTAATGAATGACTGGACTCGTTTCCAAATCAACTGAGATAAGCTCACCATCACTAAGAGCCAGAAGAACTGCAAAGCGAGCGCCTGAATCATCTGACTGGCATCGTATTTCCCAACAATAATCATGACTGGAGTGTAAATCAAGGATGAAAAAGGCAAGAAGGACAGAATATCTGAAACAAGCTTTGGAAAGAAAGCCAAGGGAATCAAACTTCCAGACATAAAAGCCACTATGGAAGTCTTGAGTAGATTGGAACCCCATAGATTTTTAAATACAAAGGCTGAAAATCCAAAGCAGATATTAAAGAAAAAGTTAATCAGATAGGCCAGCGTTAAGCTAAAAAGATAAAGGACAGTTAATCCCAGCACTTCTACAATACCTTGTCCAGATACGATTTTCATCAACACGATGACACTTAAAAATGGAAGGCCAACAGAGATAAAAATCAACCACTTGGACCCAAGCTCGGTGAAAAGATATGAGGCCGCAAAATGCACCGGTCTCAACAAGCGCATGATAATAGAACCATCCTTGACCTCCTCCCCAATCATAAAGGAAGAATCGGATCTAGTCAGAAGATTGGTCACAAAACTCATGATGATGTAGAGGGTGATATCCGCCATACTGAAGCCCTGAATCAAAGACTCTTGTGAGGAATCAAAGACTGCCTTCCAGAGATAAAAAGCTACAAAAGCCCCCATGACATCGCCTATTCGATAGAGAATAAAGTTGACTCTATAGGTGATCAATTCCTGAACACCTGCATTGATAAAGGGTTTATAACGTCTCCACAATTTGACCATCTTAGAGCTCCTTTCGGTAGAAGCGACGGATAATATCCTCAATATCCGTATCCACCATCTTCAAATCGCGGATTTCAAAATCAGACAGGGTTTGCTTGATAATATCAGCTGACTGGTAGCGAGAACTATCGAATTCAATGTTGAGGCTGTTTCCTTGTCTATCAATGGTCATATCCGAAAAACCTTCATAGTGAGAGACGAGATGACTTTGACCTGGTAGCAGTTCAAAGGAGAGCGTCTTCATCTTGCCAAAGGTTTCCTTGAGTTGGCTCACCGTTCCATCAAAAATTTCCTGCCCCTTGTCAATCATGAAAATCCGATCACAGAGTTGCTCAATATCGCTCAAGTCGTGAGTGGTCAGGAGAATGGTTGTTTCTTCCTCCTGATTGATCTGAGTAATGGCACGACGAATGTTATCCTTGACCGAAACGTCCAAACCAATGGTCGGCTCATCTAAAAAGAGAACCTTGGGATTGTGGAGCAAGGAAGCTGCAATATCCGCCCGCATCCGTTGTCCCAGTGAAAGAGTTCGCACAGGATCCTTGATAAAGTCCTTCAAATCCAAGACTTCATTCAAAAAGTCCATGCGCTTATGAAAGAGCGAGTCTGGCACATCATAAATCTCTTTCAAAACCGTGTAGGTCTCTTGCAGTGCCAAATCCCACCATAGCTGGGTGCGTTGTCCAAAAACAACCCCAATATCTTTGACATAATCTTGCCGATTGTCCTGGGGAATCTTGCCGTTAATCCGACAAAAACCAGATGTTGGTTTCAAAATTCCTGTCAGCATTTTAATGGTTGTCGACTTCCCAGCACCATTTGCCCCGATAAATCCTAAAATCTGCCCTTTTGGAACCTCAAAGGTCAAATCCTTGACCGCTTCAAAGGTCTGCTTTTCAGGATGAATAAAGGAGCGCAAAGCCCCCTTCAAGCCCGGTTCCTTAACAGTCTTCACAAAATTTTTCTGAAGATGTTCCACTTCTATCATTGCCATATCTATCTCCCTATCATAAGGAATAGCAACATTGTGTTTTTAACTACAAATATTCTAAATCCTTACTTTCTACACCTTCTATATTTTATTACTACAGAAGGCTTTATACCAATCTATTATAGTCCAATAAAAAACAGAATGCAAGCGTTTGCCTATGGATTGTGAAATTAGGATTTCTCTCATAAAATAATACTTTTAATCAAAAATTCAGTTGAATAGTTTAAATTACCAACCTACTCATCTTCTCACCAGAGGGCGGTATTAACTTTGATCATAAAATCGGATACTCCCTCTATCCAGAAAATATGCTCAGAATGATTGTCTCTAAACAATACCTGCTCTTTTACCTCATTCATGAAAAAGAAGTCCATACCCTGAGAATTATCAACTCACGCACCGACTACCTAAACCAACTCGACCACCTCTTTCGTACATGTAGGAAACTATTTTCCTCACAAATAATCTCATTATAAAATCCAATAAATTTTTTTAGCTCACTTGAATATTTTCTTTGTATCGTTTTATCAGCTTCAATCTGATTTAGACTTGTTACCTTGGAACGACTTGAAATAACCTTTGTAAAATAACACTTAAGACTTTCATCATCTCGTATAAATTTTTCAATAGTGATATAAAAAGCTTTCATATTCTGTTTATAATCAGATATTAATTGATTAATTTTATCATTCTGATGAAGATTCGATACCATAATATATAGCGGATTGAAATAAGATGAGAACAAATTGATTGGAAAAGTAAAATTAATTTCTATAAATGTTTTAGCAATTGTTTCATACTATTTTAGATTCAGTCTACTATACATAAACTAACCTCCTCATTATTAGCAAGGCTTCTACTGATTATAACCTAATTCTTAGACTACTTCAAGACTAACTGTCCAATAATAATCTACAGATAAATCATCCACTCTTAATCAAATTTTATTCAATCCATCTACTCATTCCCAAAAGGTTGCTGTATAATGCAAGACATTTTTCTTACTGCTTTTACTTTTCCTTACCCTCAATTTAGTGAGCTAATAAATTATTCTTCTTCAAAAGGTTGAGATTTATCTAGTAACTCTAAAACATTAATGGTAGGTAGCAACATTGCTTCACTGCTATCAATTGCCGAAACTATTGAAACAATAGAACGTAAATAAGGACAAAGAATAGCAGTACCATTTACGTATAGAATATCGGTGATATTTTCATCTATATTTATTTCAAAATATCCTATTACAGTTACAGATATTTTTTCATGGCATCTTTGTCAACTAAAGAAACACTAAGTTTTACGGCTCCATGACTATAATCATCTGTATGACCAACCTTAACTATGGGATATAATATATCGAAGGTAAATGTGAACAAACTGATTAGGAAATTTAAACCAACTTCTAACAATGTGTTATACTCAATGAAAACCAAAGAGCAAACTAGGAAACTAGCCNNTGTTTTGAGGTTGTAGATGGAACTGACGTAGTCAGCTCAAAACACTGTTTTGAGGTTGTGGATAGAACTGACGAAGTCAGTAACCATACGCACGGCAAGGCGACGTTGACGTGGTTTGAAGAGATTTTCGAAGAGTATTAGAAAGCTCGATGGACTATTCCAGATTCATTCCACTAGATTTTGAAATCAAAAAAAGTTGAGACATAGCGTCTTCAACTTTTTTACATTACTTTAACTACTGATTAAAGTGAGTTTACGTCAACTTTGATACCAACACCTTGAGTAGTTGTGATAGTCAAGTTTGTTACGTAAGTTCCTTTAGCTGTAGCTGGTTTTGCTTTTTGGATTGTTTCGTTGAAAGCTTTAAAGTTTTCAACCAATTTTTCAGCTTCAAATGATACTTTACCGATGATTGCTTGAACGTTACCTGCACGGTCAGCACGGTAAGTGATTTTACCACCTTTAGACTCTTCAACTGCTTTAGCAACATCCATTGTTACAGTACCAGTTTTAGGGTTTGGCATCAAGTTACGTGGTCCAAGGACACGTCCAAGACGTCCAACAAGAGCCATCATATCAGGTGTAGCGATAACTACGTCGAAGTCCAACCAACCGTCGTTGATTTTAGCAACAAGGTCATCTTCACCAACAAAGTCTGCACCAGCAGCTTTTGCTTCTTCAGCTTTTGCACCGCGTGCGAAAACAAGAACGCGTGAAGTTTTACCAGTACCGTTTGGCAATACCATTGCTCCACGGATTTGTTGGTCAGCTTTTTTAACGTCGATGTTCAAGTTGTAAGCAACTTCTACAGTTGCGTCAAATTTTGCAAAGTTAGTTTCTTTTGCAAGTGCTACAGCTTCTTCTACGCTGTATGCTTTTGTGCTGTCGATTTTCTCAAGAGCAGCACGAAGTTGTTTGCTTTTTTTAGCCATTTTCTATTCTCCTTGTAAGTGGTTCAATCGATTTTCATCTCCCACGTCACTCCTCGAAATGATGAAGTCTTGCGGGTTTTCAGTCTATTACTTTCCTTTTCCTACGGCCTTAAGTTCCCTTGCTGTACCCAAGTACAAGTATCAGTCACTTGCCTAGTATGAAAAGCAACTAATAGACTGCTGTGAGATTTTCTACTGTGTTATTGATTAGTCAACAACAGTGAATCCCATAGAACGAGCAGTACCTTCGATCATACGCATTGCAGACTCTACGTTTGCTGCGTTCAAATCTGGCATCTTAGTTTCTGCAATTTCTTGTACTTGTGCACGAGTAACTGTAGCAACTTTAGTTTTATTAGGTGTACTTGATCCTTTTTCAACACCTGCAGCTTTTTTCAAAAGAACAGCAGCTGGTGGTGTTTTCGTAACGAAAGTAAATGATTTATCTTCGTAAACTGAGATAACAACTGGAATAATCATCCCAGCTTGGTCAGCTGTACGAGCGTTGAACTCTTTTGTGAATCCCATGATGTTGATACCAGCTTGACCAAGAGCAGGTCCAACCGGTGGAGCTGGTGTAGCTTTACCAGCAGGGATTTGCAATTTTACAAGTTTTTCGACTTTTTTAGCCATTTTTAAATCCTCCTTTGTGGTTTTGGCGGTAATTAGAGATTTTTACCTCCCACAAGTATGCTTTTCACATACCCATCTATTATACACTATTTATCTGGAATTGCAAGAGAAAAGTTTATTTTTTAATCGACGTAATCTCCGCCTTCAAAGCCGTAATACTCTTCCAAACTGAGACCACTTGCAGCAATTTCTTTTGCTTCTTTTCCGACATAACGCAGGTGCCATTCTTCAGCCATATAGCCTGTTTCCTTTTCCTTACCTTTGAGATAACGGACAACAAAGCCATAATCAGCTGCATGATCCAAAAGCCATTGGGCTGCTTTTTCTTCTGTTACCAAATCACCATCAGTCCCAATCACATCAAAGGCCAAGCCTGTCTGGTGTTCGCTATAGCCAGGACGGGCAGAGTAACGGTCAGCTGCTGCCTTCCCATCTTGGTTGACATAATCTTGATAGAGCTTGGTCTGAGTTTCATAACTTCTAAAACCACTATAATGGTCGCTAATCGGGAAACCTGCCTCTTGCATAGCCTTGATGAGTTTGACCAACTCTGCCTTGGCTGTTGGATTTTCCCCTGGATTGTAGTCTTTCGACAATGGATAGTGTTTATTTGCTACGATGATTTCATCGTATTTCCCTTGGATGCTGTAGTAGTCTCCTTTATTGACCACTTCTGCTTTTTTCTGGGCAGTTCCTTGAGAATTACTACCGACTGTTCCATCAGCTTTAGCTGTTTGCTCTGTTTTAGCTGCTCCATCTTCATTTTTTGTTTTTTCTTGTGAACAAGCTGCCAATGTCAAGGCTAGCAAGGCTGTCAAGACAAGGTATCTTTTTTTCATTTTTACTCCTTTATTTCTAATAGTTTATCTAGTTCTGACGATAAACGTTTGACTAATTTTTCAATCTCATCAGGTTTTGCTTGGCAGGTTTCTGCTGTCATTTCTTCAAAGGGAACCCACCAGACTGGACCACGTCCCTTGAGGCCGTGACCATTCATATCACCTGTTCGTCTAGGGAAAATGTGCCAATGAAGGTGGGCATCGCCATTGCCTAGAAGCTCGATATTCATTTTCTCAGCAGTAAAGGCCTTGGCAACTGCCTCTTGGACTAAACTCATTTCCTCTAGAAAACGGAGCCTCGTTTCCTTTTCTAAATGATGCAATTCGGTGACATGTTCCTTGGCTAGAAAAAGACTATAGCCTTCAAAATACTGGTGGTCTCCAATAACAAGATAGCCTGTTTCCAACTCTTTGACAAAATAGGGATTTTCCCCAGCTTTAATGAGCTCAATTCTCTGACAAATAAGACACATATCAATCTACCAAGTTGCTTTTTAGATAAGCATCAACCATACGCTCTGTTGCAACCACCGAGTCAATATGAGTGCGCTCATAAGAATGACTAGACTCGATACCAGCACCGAGAAGGGCGTGTTTGACTTCTGCCCCTGCAGACATAGCTGCTGAAGCATCCGAACCATAAAATGGATAGATATCCAGCTTAAATGGAATATCTTGCTCTTTAGCCAAAGCAACCAAGTGTTGACGGAAGTCATAGTGATAAGGACCTGAAGCATCCTTGACACAGATGGATACTGTATATTCGTCTGTCTGCTGGTCATCTCCCATAGCTCCCATGTCCACAGCCAGATATTCTACTACCTGAGCAGGAATGTTAGAATTAGCACCGTGTCCCACTTCTTCAAAGACTGAAAAAGCAAAATGGGTTGTTACGGGCAATTCAATCTTCTCTTCCTTATAGATACGAAGCAGGTTAAGCAAAATCGCTGCGCTGACCTTGTCGTCCAAATGACGAGACTTGATAAAACCTGTCTCTGTCACGACAGTTCGTGGGTCAAAACTGATAAAATCACCGACCTCAATCCCCAAGGCACGAGTTTCTTTTTCATTTGTTACTTTGGCGTCCAAACGCACTTCCATATTGTCCTGCGTGCGTTCTGCAGTTCCTGCATCCTTATAGACATGGCAAGAAGTTTGGTGGATGAGGATGGTACCTGATAGCTTTTGACCTGTGCTAGCCACATGAACGGTACAGTTTTCTCCTTCAATCATGTTCCAAGGAAAACCACCGATACGGTCCATTTTGAGACGACCGTCTGGTTTGACAGCACGGACAATGGCACCCAGCGTATCTACATGGGCAGTCACATAGCGGTGTTGTTCATCTTTTTGACCTTTAATGGTCACATTGACACCGCCCTTAGCTGTGCGAACCGGCTGGTAACCAAAACCTTCTAAAGTCTTGACTAAATAGTCCGAAATCTCACGAGTGAAGCCTGTTGGCGATGCAATAGCTGTTAGTTCTTTGATATATTCTACTGTTTGATTCATTTCTTCACCTCTTTTGCTACCTATTATAACACATTTATCATCGGATAAAAAAAGAAAACCACTCCTGTAGACTTGACTACAAAAGTGATTTTAGTAATTATTCCATTTCAAAAACATCGCTTTCTTGCTTGTTTGGTAGAACCAATGAGAGCAAGATTCCGACAATGGCTGGAACCAACCATGGGAGTGAGGCCTTGGCAAAAGGAAGAACGCTAACAAGATTTGCAAAAAATTCAACCTTAAAGGAGCTTCCTAGTACGCTTGCAATGCCAATAGCTGTAACAACAGCAATTGTCAACTGCATACCTGGTTTTGAAAGAGCCACGAATTTGTTGACAATGACAATCATAACGATGGCAATGGTGATTGGGTACAAGATAACCAATACTGGAATGGAGTACTTGATAATCGCATCAAGACCCAAATTGGCAATGGCAAAGCCAATCAAGGTAAAGGCTGTCGCATAAACCTTGTAGCTGATTTGTGGGAAGCGTTCATTAAAGAACTCAGCTGTTGACACAATCAGACCAACTGTTGTTGTGAAGCAGGTTACAGTAACCATAGCTGCGAGGAAGAGTTGAGCTGTTGAACCAAATATTTCTTGAGTGGCTTGTGACAAGATGTAAACACCTGGTGTTCCACCTTTCATAGCCTCAGCTGGTACTGGGAAATGATTTCCAAGGAATCCTAAACCAATGTAAAGAGCACTAAAGGCAAGGGCTACAACGATACCAACCACCCAAATAGTCGAAATGTATTCTTTCTTACTTGAAAATCCAAGTTGTTTCAAGGTTTGAACTGCGATTACGCTAAAGGCAACTGAGGCGAGGGCGTCCAAGGTGTTATAACCTTCTAGGAAACCTGTCCCAAAGGCAGAAGCTTGATAAGCAGCTGAAGCAGCTTGAGGACTTGTTCCACCGTATTTGAAAGCTCCCAGAACAACCAAGATAACAATCAAAATCGCAAAGACTGGCGTTAAAATACGTCCAATGCGGTCCAAGATTTTTGATGGATTAAGCGAAATCAAATAGGCTGCTGCAAAGTAAAGAACCGTAAAGACAATCAAACCAAGACCTTTATTTGCATCCGACAAAAGGGGGCTAATCCCTACTTCGTAAGCTGTTGTAGCTGTACGTGGGATAGCAAAGAATGGACCAATTGACAAGTAAAGAACTGAGAGGTAAAGAGTCGCAAACCAAGGCGCTATCTTTGTTGAAATCTCGTAAATATATCCTTTAGGATTTAGCGTTCCAATAATAAGGGTCAAAACGGCGATACCTACGCCTGAAAAAACAAAACCTGCGATGGCAGGAAGAAAATGTTCTCCAGATAGAGCACCTAGAGAAGGCGGAAAAATCAAGTTCCCCGCACCAAAAAATATTCCAAACAGGAGCAAACCTGTTAGGGCACCTTTTTTAGCCATGAAAATCTCCTTCATATTTATAAAATACTGACCTAGTATATCATGAATAGGAGTATGAAAAAAGCTTCACGAAGTAAATATTGAATGTTTTCAAGATTCTTAAAAATGAGAATTGTCTAAAAATAAAATTCTCCTACCCAGTCCACACCAAGCAGGAGAAAATTCTTACGTTTAGAGTTCTTCAAAGGCCGTCATGCCACCTTGTACATTGATAACCTCATAACTTTGTTCAGCTAGAAATTGGCAAGCACGCGCCGATCTCATTCCAGATTTGCAAATAACATAATGTAACTGGTTCTTATCCAACTGATCATAGGTATCAGCCAATTGACTAAGTGGTAGGTTGTGGGCACCTTCTAAATGAAGAGTTTCAAATTCGTCCACTTCTCTCACGTCCACTAGAGAAAGTTGGTCGTTTTGATAAAGCTGGTAAAATGCGTCAAAGGTTATTTCTTTCATTCTTTTTCTCCTAATGCTCTTCGAAAATCTCTTCAAACCACGTCAGCGTCGCCTTACCATAGGTATGGTTACTGACTT
>NZ_VMLH01000004.1:14807-16416 GCF_013276595.1 Streptococcus sp. 10824 | reverse complement strand
AAAATCAAAGAGCAAACTAGGAAGCTAACCGCAGGTTGCTCAAAACATTGTTTTGAGGTTGTGGATAGAACTGACGAAGTCAGTAACCATACCTACGGTAAGGCGACGCTGACGTGGTTTGAAGAGATTTTCGAAGAGTATTGCTATCATAGTAGTTATTTTCAGATCTTCTTTGTAAATTTTCTGTAATTTTCTATCTTTTTTCAAAATATTCTTGCATTTTCCCAAAGTTTTTTGTAGAATATAGATTACATATCCAGATTATTCTGAAAATTCAAAAAGGAGTATTTATCATGTCGCAAGCTATTTCGTTAAATCAATCAACCTGGACAAGTAAACTAAAAGCAATGGGACCTGGAATCCTAATGGCAACTGCCGCTGTTGGAGGTTCCCACATTGTATCTTCCACTCAAGCTGGCGGTTCTTACGGTTGGTCTCTACTTCTCTTGGTCATCTTAGCCAATGTCTTTAAATATCCATTTTTCCGTTTTGGTGCTGAATACACAGCTGATACTGGAAAGACTTTGGTTGAAGGTTATGCCGAAAAAGGAAAACTCTATCTCTGGATTTTCTTTATTCTCAATGTCTTTTCGGCTATGGTCAACACGGCTGGTGTTGCCATTCTGTGCTCAGCTATCATCGCCAGTGCCTTCCCAATGATTGGTCTTAGCATCACTCAGTGGTCCCTCATTCTCGTTGCCATCATTTGGGCTATGTTACTCTTTGGAGGCTACAAACTTTTAGACGGCATGGTCAAATGGATCATGTCAGCTTTGACCATTGCAACTGTTCTTGCAGTTATCATAGCAGCGGTCAAGCATCCAGAATACAGTTCTGATTTTGTCGAGAAGACACCTTGGCAAATGGCAGCTCTGCCCTTCATCGTCTCCCTCCTAGGATGGATGCCTGCTCCTATTGAAATTTCATCTATCAATTCACTTTGGTCAGCTGAAAAGAGAAAGACCGTCAACTTTAACAAAGAAGACGCTCTGTTTGACTTTAACACTGGTTATATTGGAACAGCTATCCTAGCCGTCTTCTTTGTGGCACTGGGAGCACTGATTCAGTATCCTACAGGGCAGGCGGTTGAAGCTGCTTCAGCCAAATACATCTCTCAATTCGTAGGCATGTATGCCTCTGTTCTTGGCGAATGGTCCCGTTACTTGATTACCTTTATTGCCTTCCTCTGTATCTTTGGAACAGTTATCACTGTTATTGATGGCTATTCTCGCGTTAATCAGGAATCTCTCCGACTGCTAATCAGTCAAAAAGAAGACAATCGTAAATCTTTGAACATCTGGATGACCATCACTGCTATCATCGGTATCGTCATTATCAAGTTCTTCGCTGGTCAGGTGTCAACCATGCTCCGCTTTGCTATGATTGGTTCTTTCCTGACAACACCATTCTTCGCTCTTTTAAACTACGCCTTGGTAACGCGTGAAAACAAAAATCTTCCTTCTTGGCTCAAACACCTTGCCATTGCAGGATTGATTTTCCTCTTTGGCTTTGCCATCTTCTTTATCTATGCACTCGCAATCGGAAAAGCAGGGTAAGGGACAAGCGCGAGATGAAGATAATACTCTTCGCAAATCTCTTCAAACCACGT
>NZ_VMLH01000004.1:0-14798 GCF_013276595.1 Streptococcus sp. 10824 | reverse complement strand
TTTTCATTGAGTATAAGGTTTCATTTCAAGAGAAAATGCAGCAAATATTTCTATGATAAAAAGCATAAGAACACGGTTTTGAAGACCTGAACTTATGCTTTTTTGCGTTCTCAAAGACTGTTTATACTCAAAAAAACAGTTGAAAAATCCCAAGCGCCTCTTATATTGACTTTAATTCTCCTTTTCCAACTCATACAAATCTGCGATAATAGCTGCGACATGTTTGATGTCTTCCAGCATGCCTCGCATTTCAAAGTCAGCCAAGACAGGGAAACCAAAACGTTGACTGTATTGCTTAGCTGTCAGGCAGTATTGGTTATTAAAGTTACGATTTCCTGAACCAACTACGCCAAAACACTTACTAGCATTGTCACCATAGGCGATAAAATCCCCAACGGGTGTCGTCAAGATCTCGACATCTCCGTTATCAACGCCATTCCCACCTTCGAGATAGGTCGGCAAAAAAGCGACATAGGGATAGTCCATTTCATAGAAATCATGACCTTCCTTGACCAAATCCTTGATATGAATCTTTTGAACTTCAATCCCTTTGTACTGGGATAAGAGATAGTCTTTCAGGCGTGTCACAAAACTCTCAGTGTTGCCACTCAAACTAATATAAACTAAAGAAATTGTCTTCATATGTACCTCCATGATTTTATTTTTAATCGAAAAAGAACTACCAAGATTGTATCTTGATAGTTCTTTTTTGTCAATACTTAGGCAAGATTTTCTGCTTCCTCTTCTTCTGCCAAGGCTTTCTGTTGTCGCCACATCTTATAGAAGACAAGGGCTAGGAAGAGAATATTGATGACGATAGAGAGAATGCTAACGGCTTGTGAAATAACACTGATCCCTAAACGCATGGTTTCATCGTGAACTAACTGCACAGCGTCCTGTAAACTAACATAGCCATAAATCGAACCAATAATGGCTAGCAAAACATAGCCGACATAAGTATAATTTGCATATTGCAAATTCTTACGAACAAGGAAGACAATCGCTACTGCAACTAAAATAGCAGATAGCACAATCAAGGCCATATTAAAAATAGAATGAGTTGATTCTGCTACTCTATAGCTGTAATTGATGTTGTCTTCTAATTGCTGAGCACTGACCCCTGCAACTTGTTTCTGAGCAGCACGAAGGGCTTCTTTGCTAGGTAAGGGACTCAACATTCCAAACAGAGACATAGCTGAAATAAGGGCAGACAAGATTAACAAGACCCATAGATAAATCGGTTTCTTTTTCATGATAGAACCTCCTAATGTTATTATTGATATTATAGCACTTTTTGTAAAGGAATACAAATCTTATAGTATCGTTTCTACCTGTTTTCGGTAGGCTTTTGGCGATTTTCCGCACAATTTTCGGAACACTTTATAGAAATATCCAAGGTTACTGTAACCAACAGCATAACAAATATCTTCGATACTGTCACTAGTTGAAAGCAAGAGCTGCTGGGCAGCCTTAATACGTTGTTTGTTTAGTAACTCTGCAAAGGTCGAATCGGTTTCTCGCTTAATCAACTGCCCTAGATAGACAGGATTGATAAAGAGTGCCTTACTGATATCCTTGAGAGAAAGTTCTTTTTGGTAATCACGACCAATGACTTCCAACACACTGACCACATTTTCATTCATACGGTATTGACCGAAAAAGCTGGTCAGAGTTTCCTTGATATAAGAAACCAATTCATCGAAGGATTGAATAGCATGAATCGTTTTGACAATGTCCGTCATATCATCAGCTTTGAGATGTTCAAACAAATGAAAGACATCCATGACAAACTGGATAAAAAGCTGTTTAGTAATCGGAACACGCGGTGTATTTTCAAGAACTACCTTTTCCAAAAGATTCAACTCTTCCACGATTTGATTGAGATTCCCCTGAATGATAACCCTATAAATCGGTTCGTAGTAGGCAAAGAGACTCTGAGACTGCTGTAGATTTACAGAGCCATAAAAGAGGGCTTTCTCAGCATTCAGCTTCCAGCGTTCAAAGTGTTCTTGATAGGGAGCTTCAAAAGGTGTAACAACTAAGCCATCTAGGGGTTGGTCAGAAATGAAAATCTGCCAGTCTTGACCCAAGACATAGTAGGGAATGGTGAAGGAACCTTGCTTTTCCTTGGATAGACCTATCCACCAATTCTCCTTATCCCCTAAATAACTAACAAATCCAGCCTCGTCTAAATCTTGACTGAGGGTCTGACTTTTCTTTCCTCTCTCGCCGAGCTGACCTGCAATCTTCTCCAGCAGATTTCCCAACTCTACCTTATCAACAGGCTTAACCAGATAGTCCACCACACTAAGGTTCATAGCTCTTTTTACATAATCAAACTCCTGATAACCTGAGAGCAGGATATAGGCAGCATCTGGTAAAATCTCTTTCATCTCCCGAATCATATCAAGCCCTGTTTTGTCGGGCATATTGACATCGGAAATGATGACATCGACAGGATTTTCCTGCACATATTCTAGGGCTTCATCGGCATGACTGGCTGTTGCGACGACCTCCATATCCCACTTATCAAAGGGAATCAAACGTTTCAGACCTTCTGTCACCATGTACTCATCATCTACTAATAATACTTTATACATTTTCTCCCTTTCTACTCATCTTGAATTGTAATACGATACTGAACACCTGCTTGCTCTGCAGACTCTACACTAATAGCATATCGCTCCCCAAAATAGAGCACAAAACGCTCATGGACATTGACAATCCCGATAGACTGCTTTTGATCACTGTAACTGGCTTGGTGTTCAAAATGTCTCTGACTTAATTTTTCTCGAATACTTGTCAGTTTTTCAACCGACATTCCACGGCCATTATCGACCACCAAAATTTCTACAAAACCATCCTGTTTAAGCGCCTTGATGCTAATCACATTATCTGTCCGTCTGTGGTCAACACCATGCGCAAAATAATTTTCTACCAGCGGTTGCAAGGTAAACTTAGGAATTTTCATATTCTCTAACTCTGGGTCTATCTTGAAACCATAGGCAATGGACTTGGGATAGCGAACCATGCAGAGGTAGCTATATTTACGGCAAAATTCTAATTCCTGTTTGAGAAGAGTTTCTCTTTCGTCAGAAATATTGTTACGCAAGAGACTACTGAATTCATAAATGATATCTGCTAACTCATCTTGACTCTGCATAACTGCATACATGCGCAAGAACTCCAGCGTATTATACATAAAATGAGGATTGATTTGCGCCTGCAGTGCTCGCATATTGGCATCTTTTTGACTCAGCTCTAACTGGTAAATATCATGGATATTCTTTTCCAAACGATCTAACATATCATTGGTCGTCTCCGCGATTAGGAGCAATTCCTGATCCTTTTCAAGTGTGTCAATACGAAGACCTTCCTCTCCTTGGGCAATAGCTTGAATAGAATCCACCAAATCCACTACCTGCTTTTGGTAATTAGCAAAGGTCTGCCTCAACGTCAGATAAAGAATGACAATAAAGAGAAGGCTCAAGCTCACAATCAAAGCAGAGCTAGTCACTGTTCCTTGTAAAACAAAGTTTTTGGGAACTGCCACCTGAACCTGATAACCATGAGAAGTTAAGCCAACTAGCCAATTTTCACTCTCCTTATCAACTGTTTCACCAATATGAAAAATCTCCGTATCAAAAGGTGAGGTCACTGTTACTGCCATCGGAGTATGACCTCTAGTATTATCAATGGCATGGTATAAAACAGCAGGATCCAAGGAGATGTAAATCACTCCTAAGTCTTGATCTGACACTGGATCTGACACCGGAATGGCAAAACTATTTCCTGCTGGTTTGAAATCCTCAGCCCTGATTTTTTCTCCACTACGTTTGTCTTTAGTAGAAACATAGACTTCCTTGTAATCTTGAAAAGCAATGGCCACTCCAGTTACAAAATCATTTCGAACATAGAGGTCATCAACATTTTCATGCAGAGAGACTGATATATAAGGCGAAGCTTTCCGCTCTAATTGCCAGTAAAAATAGTCTGGCATGCTAAGACTAAAGTACTTATAGATTCCCTCAATACGAGCTTGATTTTCAACTAAAGCCTGAGCTATCTGGGTTGACTCTCTATGGTAATATTCAATTTCACTCACTGTTCTAGCAGTTACACGCTGGGCTACTCTCTGGGCTTCCTTTTCCCGTGAATCCCAGTCAGCATAGGAGAGTAAGATTGCAAAACTCGCAATAATAATGATCATCACTGAACTGTAGGTTCTTAGAAGCGTATGTAGCCAAAACTGCTTCATCCTACTTTGTCGCCAATTTTTCATGGATACTTTCATAGACCGGTTCCAACATATCACTGATAAAGAAATGCCACATCCCAATTCCTACAAAGAAGAGAAGAGCAGGCATATAGTAACCAATTGCCACAAGTAGCACAGTTCCAAGAAGAACCTTGGCTACAGCTGCTAGGCTCATAAAGATACCAATCAAGGATAGTTTGAGACTATTTCGATAAGATAGGTCAAAATAAACTTGTAATTTCAAAGATACTGCATAGGCCAAAAAGATCAGGGCAACTACTAGAACATTAAAAAAGGTCGCAATCAAATGAATAATAGTCTGATGAGGCAATTGCACCAAGAGATACAAGCCATAGACCAAAACTAAATCCACTCCTAAAAAGCTATAGAAAATCAGGTTGCTTGAGACAAAATTTTGCTTATAAAGAGACCAAGCCTCCTTCAAACTGTATTCCCGAAAGCTATAACCATGTTCTGCATACAAACTCATCAAGGTGGCACTAGCCGGCGCTAGACCAAGGATAATCCCTCCTGCTAAAGTTAATAGCCAAAAGAAGGCTGTCGCAATCATCCCTAAAAAGAAACGATTAAAGACAAAGTCTAAAAATCTCCCCATGATACCCTCCTAAAAATAACTATGAAACTATTATATCATATTTCAAGCGTTTTCAAAAACTTCTAGTATCCATTTACAATCCCACCAAACCGTGGTACAATGAGAATTGTGAAAAAATGATCAGGAGACAATTCATGGAAAAATCTATCTTAACTACACTGCTTTTTGCAGTTCTTTACTTCCTCTGCATGGGGATTGGTGTTCTTTTGGGCAATCTCCTTGACCAAACTGGAAACATGTTTTATGCGCCTGCTTTTACTGCCCTTGTCGGCGGTAGCGTCTATATGATTCTAGTCGCAAAAGTTCCGCGCTTTGGAGCCGTTACCACTATCGGTCTTGTTATTGCTCTCTTTTTCTTGGGAACTAAACACGGTGCCGGTGCCTTCCTTCCTGGAATTATCTGTGGGCTGCTAGCAGATGGAGTAGCTAACCTCGGAAAATACAAGAACCAAACTAAGAATTTCCTTTCTTTCATACTCTTTGCCTTTAGCACAGCAGGACCAATCTTACTCATGTGGATTGCACCCCAAGCCTATATGGCAACCCTTCTAGCAAGAGGAAAATCGCAAGAATATATCGACCGTATCATGGTTGCGCCAAACCCTGGAACTGTCCTTCTATTTATCGCAAGTATTGTCATCGGAGCCCTAGTGGGTGCCTTGATTGGACAAGCCTTGAGTAAAAAATTTGCACAGAAAATCTGATTAGTTAAAAAGAGCCAGGCGGCTCTTTTTTATTTATGGCTCAAGACTTGGTCAAGAAGTCTCCCAAGAATTGATACTCTTCGAAAATCTCTTCAAACCACGTCAACGTCGCCTTGCCGTAGGTATATGTAACTGNNCTGCGGCTAGTTTCCTACTTTGCTCTTTGATTTTCATTGAGTATAAATTTAAAGATAATCAAAATGATAATGATGGTTGCCAAGATAGTTTTATCGTGATTGTAGCGGTTAAATCCATAAGCGATGGCTACGTTAGCAATACCACCAGCTCCAACCGCACCAGCCATAGCTGTTTCACCAACAAGGGAAATCAAGGTCACAGTCGTCACACGGATCAAATCTGGAAGACCTTCTAGTAAGCCTGATTTTCCTAGGTTAACATTTTTTACCTGAAAAACTTCTTTTTTCTAGTGATAAAATCAACCCTATCACACTCACTACCAAAAACACCCACCAACAAAGGCTGATATCTTGCAAAGCTAAGAAGGAAAATACAGACATCCCCAAGGGTAATGTTAGGGAAAAAATCATACTCAAGAGATTATTACTTCGAGCTAATACATCCGCGCTCAAATTAGACAATAACAGAGTATCTAATTTAGGCATTGATTTCGACATCAAATACATGACAAAGGCTAAGCAGGCAACACCTACTAGAGGAGAAAAATCTAAAATATTAGCAGTAGCAAGCAAGACAAACAGAATTGCATTGAGCGATAGCAAACTTGAAAACGACAATTTTCCAAAATAATCATGGGGAGTTAGGCTACCAAGAATAGCTCCTCCCAAGCTGACACATTCAATTAAAAATAGGGCTTGAGCATAGCTGAGATGATAGATAGTATGGTCTAATAAGTAAAAGTGATAAATACCTCCAACAGCTCCTCCCAAAGTATTCATTACCAAAATGACAAGGATCATTTTAAACAAAGATTTACTTTCTCTTTGCCTAAAGATATCATCCATGTCCGCATAGATTGCCTTAACTTGTTGAAGTAAACTAATCGACTCATTCTCTACCGTTACAGACAAATACGTCAATTCTCTTCTATTTTTGAACAAAATAAGAGAAGATAGTAAAAAGAAGCCAGCATTCACAATTGCAACAAAAGAAAAATTTTGGTGGCTTGTTGTGAGTAACCACACTCCTAAGGCTTGACCTCCTAGATTTGATAAATAGGAAACAAACTGAGTAAATGAATAAGCTTCATAGAGCTTATCTTCCGAAATATTATGCTGGATAATCGGCATACGAAGGCCTGCTGTATAATCTGATAAAATATCCGAACAGATATTAACCATACAGATAAAAGCAAACGTTACGAAGTTCTGATCATGAATCACACTAGTAATCAAAAGAAATAGGAGACTTTGCACACAACCAACCCAGATAATTGTCCCTGCTTTATTCCGAGTATGATCAGCCTTAATCCCAACATAAAAAGTAAATAGGAAAGGTAAAATCGTAATCATATTCGCCATAAATACAGCTATATTTTTAAAGGGTAGACTCGCAGCATAAACAATAAATACCAGATTATAAATATAAGCTCCACTTGAGCTTAAAAACCTTGATAAGGTCAGTATTCTAAATAAATGATGTTTTAAAAATAATTTCATAACAGGGCTTTCTCCATATTTCAAAGAGTATTCTATTGAAACCAGTCTAACAAAAAAAGCGGGACTCCCCACTTTTTTGTAATATATTTTTTCTGAAAATAGAAACTCTAGCGCCTAGAAACTGCTAATTATCAATCCATCTACAAGCCTATTTATTTTTCATCAGTCGATGTAACGAGAATATATTACAAATCTTTATTTGAAAGCTGATTTGCAAAATAGTTTTCATAGTATCTTGCACCATCTACATACTCTAAATCTTGTAAGATTGTAATGCCTCTCTGGATTTTTTCAAGACCCTTATTTTTTACATTAAAAATAGTATCATAATACCCTTTAGCAATCATATAAATGATTTTAAGATAAGCTTGAGATTCTGGCAATTCTCGTTTTTCAATCTGAAAGATAAAATAATCTGCTTTTAATTTATCCTTTTCCTCTATCGCTTTAAAGAGTCCATTAATTAAAATGGTGTCAATACCAACTTTGTTACTAGGTAAAGAGCCTAATAAATCCGTCTTTTGTAACATCTCCCTAGAATATTTAAAATAGAGGGGCAGAGGAAACAAAGTAGAAATCGTTGAAAATAGTTCCAATTCATAATTTCCCCAGATGTCAATAGTAAAAAAATAGTCATAGAGAAAAGTCAGTTCTTCATCCGTTGCCCTTATTTTTGAATCAAAAAACACAAGAAGGCTTTTGATACGAATCATTTGTAAAAGATAGCTTTTTTCACCACTTGATCTATACTTTTGAATCGTCTCTTCATACAAGGCGTGGAGAGAATCAATCCCTTCTCTATCATATAGTTCCCAGAGATTTTCTTGAAAAGCCAAAGCCTTTTTCTGAGAAAAACCACGTACCAAGTACATAAATTCATTCAAATCAGAGTGGATGTTATCTAAGGCAGTAATCAATTTCATAGATGATAAGTCTGCTTCTCCACGCTCAAATTTGCTCAGCATGGAATAAGTAAACTCTCCTCCCGTCGCCTCCTGTAGAGATACATTCCGACTCTTTCTCAATTCTTTAAAAACTTCTCCCAGATTTTGCATATTGACTCCCCACAATGCTTAACTCTCTAACTCATAAAAGTGATGATTGATAGCAACCAGTACAGAAAATTTCAAGTCTTGACGATAACGACAACTCCTATGAATGATGTACAGATTGCCTAGCCCTTTTTTATTTATGGCTCAATTTCTTGGTCAAGAAGTCTCCCAAGAATTGGATTGTAAAGATAATCAAGATGATAATGATGGTTGCCAAGATGGTCACATCGTGATTGTAGCGATTAAATCCATAAGCGATGGCTACGTTACCGATACCACCAGCTCCAACCGCACCCGCCATAGCTGTTTCCCCAACAAGGGAAATCAAGGTCACAGTCGTCACACGGATCAAATCTGGAAGACCTTCTGATAGGTAAACACCCACGATGTCCCAGAAAGTCGCTCCGCTCGCTTGAGCCGCCTCAATGACACCACCATCCAATTCAGCCAAGACAACCTGCACTTGACGGGCAAAGAAGGCAAAGACCGCAAAAGATAGGGGTACGATAGCTGCATTTGGACCAATGCTTGTTCCTACGATTAGATGAGAGAAGGGTGACAAGACTGCCAAGAGAATGATGAAAGGAACCGCACGGAAAATAGAGGTAATCTTATCTAGAATCCAGAAGACGACCTTATTTTCCAAGACACCACCTGGCGCTGTCAAGACAAGGAAAAGACCTGCCACTAGCCCCAAGAAACCTCCGATGATAAAGGACAGAACTGTCATATAAAGGGTTAGGTAGATGGCTGTTCCCCAGCCTGCTTGACCAGCCCAGCCCATCTTATAGACATTTGGTAAATAGGTTTGAATCAATGATTCCATCTTACTGTCCTCCCTTCAATACTTTTAGTTGTACACCTGCTTGACGAATGGCTTCTTGGGCACCTGCCAACGCTGCTTTTTCACCTGACAAGACTACAACCAATTCTCCAACAGGAGTGCCATCGAGAATTTCGATATTTCCATAGAGAATATTAGCCGTTACTTGGTAATGCTTGTACAACTCATTCAAAAGTGGCTCGTCTGTTGAAGCCCCTGCGTACTTGAGCTGCACCAAAATGCTGTTTTCAGACAAGTGTTCCACAATTTCTTGCTTCTCGATTTTTACCATGGCTTCATCAATGCCTGTGGCTGTTGAGATAAAGTCTTGAGTCAAAGGCTGTTTAGGATCTGAGAAGATTTCAAGGACACTACCCTCTTCAATCAAATGTCCGTCCTGCATAACTGCCACACGATTGGCAATGTCTTTGACAATCTGCATTTCATGCGTAATCAAGACAACAGTCAAGCCTAATTTTTGGTTCAAATCTTGCAACAAGGCCAAAATCTGCTTGGTTGTCTTAGGGTCAAGGGCAGACGTTGACTCATCTGAAATCAAGATTTTTGGATCATTGGCCAAGGCACGCGCAATGGCCACACGCTGTTTTTGCCCTCCAGATAATTGTGAAGGGTAGTTTTCAGCACGGTCTGCCAAGCCAACCAAGTCCAACAACTTAGCTACTTTAGCCTTCTTTTCTTCCTTGCTGAGTCCAGAGTGTTTAAGGGCAAAGGCTACATTCTCCTCTGCAGTCTTCTGGCTCATCAGGTTAAAATGCTGGAAAATCATCCCGATATCTTGACGTTTACGACGTAACTGCTCTGCCGTCAAGGCCACCTTGCCATCAAAAATCACATCATCGTCAATGGTAATTTTCCCTGCAGATGGCTTTTGCAAGAGATTAATCACCCGTACAAGGGTTGATTTCCCTGCTCCAGAATATCCAACAATTCCGTAAATATCCCCTTCTTGGATGTGAATGGTCACATCCTTGACCGCTGTGATGGTTCTCTTCTTTTGGTGAAAAGTCACATCGATCTGATCTAACTTGATAATGTCTCTACTCATAGCTTCTAATCAGCTCCTCTACTAATTCAATATGGGTGTAATAATCGGCGATTCGCACATTTTCATCTCCACCGTGATCTCGGCTATTAGCGTTTCCTAGACCGAAGGCCACCATTGGTACCTCTAGGGCATCAAAGACCGTATGCATAGGCCCTGTCCCAGCTGTAGTCGGCAAGACTGAAACGCCCTGTGGATAGAATTTCTTGGCCAACTCGATTACATTGAGAATGGCTGGCGCGCTCATATCGCTTCGATAGCTCATCTCTCCCAAGGTATAGTATAATTCTACCTTATCAAAGCCATTTTTGTCTAGCTGTTTCCGAATTTTTTCCAGAACATCATGCGGTTCTAAGCCCGGAACCAGACGAACCTCTAGCTTGGCACTGGCTTCTGCTGGCAAAATCGTTTTAACTCCTTGTCCTTGATAACCTGACTGAATCCCTTCGATATTAAGGGCTGGCTCGAAAAAGAAACGTTTTAGAAAGGCCATCCGCTCCTCCTGTAAGAGAGGCAACTCCAAGCCATAAATCCGACTGACTTCCTCTGGGTTTCGTTGACCATAAGTTTCTAGCAAGGCCATTTCTCGTTCATTTGGCTCTTGCACTTCTTCGTACAAGCCTTCAACCAAGATACGGCCACCTGCGGCACGAAGAGACTGTAAGGCTTGAAGGAGGTACCAGGGAGCTGATTCCACAACCCCACCATAACTCGAATGGATATCCACATCGGCACTTTTTACCTTGGCATCAAAGGTCACAATCCCCTTATTTCCACCAGAAATTTCCAGCTGTTCCAAGGCATTTTTAGTTCCTTGTTCCCAGACCAATAAATCCGCCCCACGGAGTTTATCCGCATGTTTTTCCAGATACTTATCTAGGTCTGTCGAAGCCGATTCCTCCGCACCCTCCATGATAAAACTGATATTGACAGGCAGATCATCATGGTGCTGCATGTATTTTCTCAAAGCACTCAAACGAGCTGTGATATGACCCTTATCATCGTCAACCCCACGCCCATACATGAAGCCATTGCGGACCGAAAGCGTAAAGGGATCCTCTGTCCAGACCTGATCTCCGTCCGCTGGCACAGTGTCATAGTGGTTATAGAAAATCAGGGTCTTGGCATCTGGACGCGAACTCTTGAAATGCGCCATGACAAAAGGCGCCGTGTAAGTCTCATCAATCTCCACTTCAGCCCCAACACGCTTGAAAACCTCACCCAGATAATTTGCGACTTCCTTAAGTCCAACCTGCTGGGCAAAGACCGACTTCTTAGAAATCAAGGTACGCAAAACCTCAAAATAATGCTGGGCTACATGATCCTTTTCAAATTTTTCAATCTGTTCTTGTTCGCTAGGAAAAACCATATTCTCTCTACCTTTCTATGAACTACTCTTCCTGACAATCCATGCTCTATACAAAAGCAAGAGGTGGAATCTTCTCTCCCACCTCCCTGTTTCTTATTACCAAACTGGTTGATCCAAACCGTCTGATGTTTCTTCGATAACTTTTTTCACGTCATCTGTGTGGTAAGCTGCGATCACTTTCTTGATAGCATCAGCTTTTGGTGATGTTTCCCAATCTTTTTTCGCAACGATGATGTTGTACCATTGTTTTGAATTTTCATCAGCTTGTTCTTTGAAAAGTGCTTTCTTGTAGTCCAATTTTGCTTCTGTAACGAAGGTATTGTTTACAACAGCAGCGTCAACTGATGACAATGAACGAGCTGTTTGGCTAGCGTCCAATTCAGTGATTTTCAAGTTCTTTGGATTTTCTTTGATGTTGGCAACTGTTGCAAGAGCAGTTCCTGAAACGTCCAATTTAATCAAGCCAGCTGATTGAAGCAAGTAAAGCGCACGGCTTTCGTTTGTAGCATCGTTTGGTACAGCAATTTCTCCGTTTGCTGGGATGTCTTCTACTTTAGTGTACTTGTTGTCACTTCCATTCAAACCTGAGTAAAGGCGGATTGGAGAGATGTAAGTATCAGCAATCGCTACAAGGTCTTTCCCGTTTTCTTTGTTCCAGTTGTTCAAGAAGTTATAGTGTTGGAAAGCGTTCAAGTCTACTTCGCCATCAGCAGTTGCCTTGTTTGGTTGTGAGTAGTCTGTGAACTCTGTAAATTCCAAAGTGATTCCGTCTTTCTTAACCAATTCTTGAACTTTATCCCAACGAGCTTCTTCAGAACCGCTACGGTTGACAGTTGCGATTTTGATAGTTGTTGCATTGTCTGCTTTCTTTTCTGAGTTTCCGCAAGCTGCAAGAGCCAAACCTGCGACTGTAGCAAGGGCTGCTACACCAAGCCATTTTTTGATTTTCATGATTCTTTCTCCTTAAAAATAATACCGTACTAGTATCTCATACTTTGTTTTATTTCACAAATTGTTATTAGATAGTCAGATATATAGTTTAAAACTATATATCTAAGAACTGAGAAATCACCCATCTTATTCAGAATGGATGATTTCAAGAAATTATTTAATATCAGCCTCTGCTGGTAGGTAAGTGTCTCCGAAGAATTGTTTAGACAATTTTTCAAGCGTTCCGTCTTTGTAGAGTTCTTTGATGCGTTTGTCTACAAATGATTTCAACTCATCTTGACCTTGAGCAAGAAGTGGGTAAACGTACGGTTGTTGGTCACTTGGAAGTTCGATGACTTTCAAGTTATCCAAACCTTGGTTCTTGATCACTGTTTCAACACCGATTTTATCAAAAATCTTATAGTCAAATTGGCCATCGCTCAAACGTACCATGATTTGTTGGAAGTCTGCCTTAGTATAGTTAAGGATAGTTGGGTTGTCCGGGTGTTCAGCGTTGTATGCTTCTAACTGCTTAGCTGAGGTAGTGGCTTGAACGACTTCCGTCGATTTTCCACCGATATCAGCGAGAGACTTGATACTAGAGTCATCTTTCTTCACTACAAGGACATTAGGGTTTTGGGCAATTGGTGCGGCATAAAGGTATTTTTCCGCACGTTCTTTAGTGTAGCTAAGATTGTTGACAGCCATATTGTAACGGTCAGCGTCAAGACCAGCAAATACACCTGACCATTCTGTCTTTTCAAATTTGACATCATATTTGTCAGAATCTTTAAAGATAGCGCGAACGACTTCAATCTCGTAACCAGTCAATTCGCCATTTTCTTCATAGATAAATGGTTTTGGCGAGCCATTGGTTGCAACGATGATTTCTTTCTTGCTAGCTGCTTCTCCCTCTTTCTTAGCACCACCTGAGCAAGCCGCAAGCACACCTGCAGCAACAAGAGCAAGGGCTGCAAGAGATGAGTATTTAACGATTTTTTTCATGTCATTTCCTCCAAAATAGAATACCTTATAATCTTAACAGAAAAAGACTATTTACGCCATTATATGATATCTATATCTGTGATAAGTTTTCTTTATGGCTAATTTATACTCAATGAAAANNCAGTTACATATACCTACGGAAAGGCAAAGCTGACGTGGTTTGAAAAGATTTTCGAAGAGTATTAAAAGACCAAACGCAAGACTGCAATCAAGACCACTCCAAAGAGAACCGTACCGACTAGATTGCGGTAGCGAAAGGCCACCCAAGCTGTTGGAAAGACGGCTAAGAAGTCTAGCCATTTGATTTGAGGAAGACTCCCAACCTTGCCTGTCACTACACTTGAAAGAATCAAGGCAAAGATAATAGAAACAGGCAAGAACTTCAAAAAACGCTCAACGATCGCAGGCAAGCCCTTATACTTGACCAAGATGAAAGGAATCATACGGGGAATCCAGGTCACCAAGCCAGAGAAAATAACTGCTAATAAAAGATACTTACTGACCATCTAAAACCACCCCCATTGTACAACCAAGTAGCGTCGCAAAGAGAACAGCTAGTGACTGAGACACCACTGTCAAAAGTAAAAAGAAGGACACCGCAACAACTGCTAAGATAATGAGCAGATTGCGGACAGGAATCCGTCTTTGCATAATCTGGAATTGCGAAGCAAAAATGCCGATAAACATCCCAACCAGGGCAAAATCTAAACCAAAGATCTCTGGATTTGGTAGCAGACCACCCAGAGCCGTTCCGACAACTGTTCCCACAAACCAAGCCACATAGCTGTTGAGGTTGTTTCCGTGCATCCACATAGGATTGACCTTGTCTGTATGGGCTAATTCGCCCATCAAAACGCCATAGGTCTCATCTGTCAAGATACTAGACATACCGATATTGTGCCAAAGACTGGTATAACGGAAATAAGTCGACGCATGCAAACTCAACAAAAAGAGACGCAAATTGATTAGAAAAACCGTCATAGCAATAGCTGCCACAGGAGCTTGAACCGCAATCAGTGCCAACATGGCAAACTGGGCACTCCCAGCATAAACAAAGAGGCTCATCAAGCCCATCTCTACAGGTGTCACATAGGGCGCACCGATAATCCCACAGGCAAGGCCAATACTGACATAACCAAGGGCTGTTGGCATGGCCGCCTGCACCCCCTCCCAAAATCCTTTTTCTTTCATCTTTCTCCTCGTATTGTCTTAATAATACTCAATGAAAATCAAAGAGCAAACTAGAAAGCTAGCCGCAGGTTGCTCAAAACATTGTTTTGAGGTTGCAGATAGGAGCTGACGCAGTCAGTTACATATATCTACGGCAAGGTGAAGCTGACG
>NZ_VMLH01000039.1:0-533 GCF_013276595.1 Streptococcus sp. 10824 | reverse complement strand
TTTCAGCGACCATCATTTTAGAACAATGATAGCACTTGAAACGACGCTTTCTAAGGAGAATTCTAGTAGGCATACCAGTCGTTTCAAGATAAGGAATTTTAGAAGGTTTTTGAAAGTCATATTTCTTCATTTGACTTCCGCACTCAGGACAAGATGGAGCTTCATAGTCCAGTTTGGCGATGAGTTCCTTGTATGTATCCTTATTAATGATATCCATAGGGGATTTACCCACTACAAATATTATAGAGCCCAAAAAGGTGGCTATGTCACCTTTTTGTGTCAGTGTAGGTATTTGTGACGCGGTGGTGGGGCATCAATGGAGCTTCTTGAAGGTAATACTCTTCGAAAATCTCTTCAAACCACGTCAGCGTCGCCTTACCGTAGGTATGGTTACTGACTTCGTCAGTTTTATCTACAACCTCAAAACCATGTTTTGAGCTGACTTCGTCAGTTCTATCTACAACCTCAAAGCAGTGCTTTGAGCAACCTGCGGCTAGCTTCCTAGTTTGCTCTTTGATTTTCATTGAGTATGA
>NZ_VMLH01000038.1:0-10270 GCF_013276595.1 Streptococcus sp. 10824 | reverse complement strand
TTTGAAAATGATTGAGTATTAGAGGCCCACATCAAGGCCATGCGAGATGCCATTTACCAAGACGGGGTTGACTTGCTTGGTTATACGACTTGGAGATGTATCGATCCGGTTTCAGCTGGCACAGGGGAAATGAATAAGCGCTATGGCTTTATCTATGTAGATCGAGATAATGTAGGAAATGGGACTCTCAAACGTAGCAAGAAGAAGTCCTTCTATTGGTACAAGGATGTCATTGATAGCAATGGAGCAAGCATCGAGTAGAGCACATTTGTTTACTATTTTTATAAAATCTTCTCCCTGCTTTATAAGATGTAAAAAAGAGTTCAAATGGAACTCTTTTTTTGTTATAATGAAGGAAGAAAGATCAGACAGGAGAATAAAATGTCAGAACCATTATTTTTACAATCAGTGATGCAAGAAAAAATCTGGGGTGGAACCAAGCTACGTGATGAGTTTGGCTACGACATCCCAAGTGAAAAAATCGGAGAATACTGGGTCATCTCAGCCCATCCAAATGGTGTCTCTAAAGTTGCCAATGGTCGTTACGAAGGAACAGACCTAGCTATTTTGTATGCGGAACACCGTGAATTGTTTGGCAATCGTCCTGAGCCTGTATTTCCGCTTTTGACCAAGATCCTCGATGCCAACGACTGGCTCAGTGTCCAAGTTCACCCAGACGATGCTTATGGACTCGAGCATGAAGGCGAACTCGGAAAAACAGAATGCTGGTACATTATCGCAGCGGATGAAGGTTCAGAGATTATCTACGGTCACAATGCCAAGTCAAAAGAAGAACTCCGCCAGCAAATCGAAGCGAAAGACTGGGATGGTCTGTTGACCAAAGTACCAGTTAAAGCTGGAGATTTCTTCTATGTACCAAGTGGCACTATGCATGCTATTGGTGCTGGCATCTTGATTCTTGAAACCCAGCAGTCTAGCGATACCACCTATCGCGTCTATGACTTTGACCGCAAGGACGATAAGGGCAACTTGCGTGAACTTCATCTTGAAAAATCCATTGATGTCTTAAACATTGGTGAGCCTGCAAATAGCCGTCCTGTAACTGTTAAAGCAGATGATTTGCGTTCCACTCTCCTTGTATCCAATGATTTCTTTGCAGTTTACAAGTGGGAAATTACTGGAAAAGTTGACTTCGAAAAGACAGCTGACTACAGCTTATTGAGTGTCTTAGCCGGTCAAGGTCAACTGACTGTTGACGGGAAAAATTATCCAATCCAAAAAGGCAGTCACTTTATCTTACCAAGTGATGTTGAAGCTTGGACTCTGGAAGGGCAAGGTTTGGAAGTGATTGTTAGCCATCCATAAAAAAGAAAGGGCCTGAGTTTACTACTCAAGTCCTTTTTGATTACATAAATTGGGCGATGAAGACCACGATGATGATGATTGGAATGACGAAACGAAGAAGGAAGAGCCAGACTTGGAACAGTCCCTGTTTCCATGCGGTTTCATCAAGATGGAGTTCCTCCATTGCAAGAGCCTTTTTAAAGATATAGCCTGTAAAAAGTGAAAGGCAGAGAGCTCCAAATGGCATGAGGAGATTGGAAACCAAGAAGTCCATAGCGTCAAAGAAGGTCTTCCCAAAGATGTGAGCATCCGCCATGACACCGTAAGATAGGGCTGAGGGAATGCCAAAGACAAAGGTCAAGATTCCCAAAATGGCACTCCACATGGCACGCTTGCTGTTGTCCTGGTTGGTGATATTGCCCACATTGATTTCCAGCATAACGACGGAAGAAGTGACTGTCGCAAAGAGGAAGAGCAAGAGGAAGAGGATGTAGAAAATGGTTCCAAAAGGCATCTTGTCAAAGAGTTGAGGCAAGACGATAAAGAGTAAGCTCGGTCCCCCTTCAGACTGGATATTGAAGGCTGACATAGCTGGGAAAATGGCGAGACCTGCCATGATGGATACCGAGATATTCATGGCTACGATGGAAATTCCTGATTGGACCAGATTGGTTTTCTTGTCTAAGTAAGAAGCATAGGTCAGCATGGCTGTAACCCCTAGTGAGAGGGCAAAGAAAGATTGTCCCAGAGCATAGAGGAGACCAGCACTGGTCAGTTTTGAAAAGTCTGGTTTGAGGAAGTAAAGAACCCCTTCCATGGCATTTGGCAAACTGAGAGAACGACCGATGATGACGACAAAGATGATAAAGAGCAGGGGCATCATGACTTTCGAAGCTCTTTCAATCCCTTTTTGAACCCCACGTGATACAATGAAGATATTCAATAGGATAAAGGTCGCTTGAGCTCCTAGAGCAATGGCTGGATTTGAAATGATTGAAGTAAATAACTGAGCATAATCACCCGTTCCACCAATTTGGAACAATTTTCCAAACTCAATGCCTAGATAGACTAAAATCCAGCCACCAATAACACTGTAGAAAGATAAGAGGATAAAGAGGGCAAAGGCACCAATCCAACCGATAAAGTTGTACTTACTATTCTTGCCTAGTTTTCCAAAGGTTTTGATTGCTGAGACACCAGCGCTTCGGCCGAGAGCAAATTCAGCTAGCAAAAGGGGGAAACCGATTAGAATAGTGGAAATGAGAAAGACCAGTAAAAAGCCTCCTCCACCGTTAGCAGCAGTCATATAGGGGAATTTCCAAACGGCACCAAGTCCGATGGCTGAACCAGCAGATGCTAGGATAAAGCCCGGTTTAGACCCCCATTGCGATTTTTCAGACATAGTTAAACTCCTAAAATTAGTGTTACAAAAGAAAAAGCTACTGCCCTTGGCAAATAGCCTCATCAGTACTCAAAATGAGCGTTTCTTTTGATTGATAGACTTGACTATCCTATCATGTTTTCTAAGGTCTGTCAAGAAAACCATTTTCATGTTATGATAAAGTAAAAAATTTCGCAAAAACGCTTGACTCTGACCTAAGGGGAGGGGTTATACTATCAGTGTAATACTCTTCGAAAATCTCTTCAAACCACGTCTGCGTCGCCTTACCGTACTCAAGTACAGCCTACGGCTAGCTTCCTAGTTTGCTCTTTGATTTTCATTGAGTATAAGGAGGAAATCATGTACCATATAAAAGAAGCTGCACAGCTTTCGGGTGTCTCTGTCAAGACCCTGCACCACTACGATAAGATAGGACTTTTGGTTCCTTTAAAGTCGGAAAACGGCTATCGAACCTACAGTCAGGAGGATTTGGAACGTCTCCAGGTTATTCTTTACTACAAATATCTAGGCTTTTCTTTAGAAAAAATAGCAGAGCTATTAAAGGAAGAAAGGACAGATTTATTGCCTCATTTGACCAGGCAGTTGGACTATTTGACTCGAGAAAGGGAACATCTGGATACCTTGATTTCAACCTTGCAAAAAACCATTCAAGAACAAAAAGGAGAAAGAGAAATGAGCATTCAAGAGAAATTTGCTGGATTTAACTACCAAGACCATCAAAAATACCACCAAGAGGCGGTAGAGAAATATGGACAAGAAGTCATGGACCAAGCGCTGGAGCGCCAGAAAGGTCACGAAGACGAGGCTACGGCTGCCTTCAACCAAGTTTTTCAAGCCTTAGCACAAAATCTTCAAGCTGGTCTGCCTGTAACAGCAACTGAAAACCAAGAGCAAACAGCCAAGCTCTTGCAAGCCATTCGTACTTATGGATTTGATTGTACTATTGAAGTATTCGGTCATATCGGTAAAGGCTACGTCTATAACCCAGAGTTTAAGGAAAATATTGACAAATTTGGTACTGGAACAGCCCAGTACACATCAGATGTCATTGCCCACTATGTCCAAACTCAAGCAAAATAAAATCGGAGGAGTAATCTTCCGATTTTTTCTATTAAAAGTTCTTTAATCATAATGCAGACTTCCCGCCACCCAGCCGGTACAGAGAGCAGAAGTGATGTTAAAGCCACCCGTGTGGGCATTGATATCCATAACTTCGCCTGCAAAGTGGAGGCCAGGTACCAGCTTACTTTCAAGGGTTTTAGGATTGATTTCCTTGAGACTGACTCCACCCTTGGTAACAAAGGACTTTGCAAGGGACATTTTTCCAGTTACAGGAATTTTAAGTTCTTTAATGGACTGGACAAGTTGTTCTCGTTCCTTTTCAGTCAGCTGTTTGACTTTTTCAGGATATCCTTGTACAAAAAATTCGGCCAAGCGTTCTGGTAACAAGGTTTTTAAAGCGTTTTTCAAGGATTTTTCCCGATTTTCTTCTAGAAATGTAACCAAGTCCTTCTCAGAAAGTTGAGGCAAAACATCGAGTGAGAGAACCTCCCCACCTTTGACCAAGCTAGACATGCGTAGGGCAGCAGGACCTGACAAACCAAAGTGGGTAAAGAGTAAATCATGAGTGATGACATGCTTACCATAACTTAGGGTCACATCGTCCAGAGAAATCCCTTGTAAGGCTTTATGTGGAAAATCTGTTAATAAAGGACTTTCAGCAGCCTCAAGATCGGTGATGGTATGCTTAAAATGGCGAGCAATCTCGTGACCAAAACCAGTCGAACCAGTCGAAGGATAAGACTTACCACCTGTTGTGACAATGAGTTTCTCACAAGTGAAGGTTTGATCCGCTGACTTAAGGACAAACTGGTCATCTACTTTTTTAACAGAAACGATTTCTATTTGAGTAGCAACTTGACCACCTAGTTCAGTGATTTTCTTTTCCAAAGCTTCGATAATAGTCCGAGACTTGTCACTGGCTGGAAAGACGCGTCCGTGGTCTTCGACCTTAAGTTTAACACCATTTTCTGTAAAAAAGTTGATGATGTCATGATTATCGAACTGGGAGAAAACACTGTAAAGAAAGCGTCCGTTTCCAGGAATTCCAGCTAGCAGGTTGTCTAAGCTACCATTGTTGGTCACATTGCAACGTCCCCCACCAGTCCCAGCTAATTTTTTTCCAAGTTTCCGATTTTTTTCGATGAGGAGGGTTTTCTGTCCATAAAAGCTACTGGAAATCGTAGCCATCATACCAGCAGGTCCCCCACCGATGACAATAGTATCAAAATGTTTCATAGCTCTATTGTACCACAAAAAAACAAGAGATGATGGTCACCTCTTGTCAAGAATGCAATTAATCAATTTCATAGCCCATCAGCAAACCGCCCTCTTCTGCATAGAAACTGCAGAGACCAGAGGTTGGTAGAATTTTAATATCCGCTTGTGGGAAGGTTTCACGGATTCGCTCTGAGAGCTGTTGACAACATTTTTCGTTATTGCGTTGGGCCATGACAATACGGCCACCAGCATATCCAGCTTTTACTAACTCATCATAGGCAGCTTGAACTGATTTCTTTGATCCCCTTGCTTTTTGTAGCAATTCGAGAGTCCCAGTTTCACTAGCTTTTCCGACCATACGAATGTTGAGAAGGCCAACGACCGTACCGATAAGCTTGCTCAAACGGCCGTTCTTCACCAAGTTATCGACTTTGGCTAGGACAAAGAGCAACTTAGTTTTTTCTTGATAGGCGGTGATAGCTTCAACCACTTCTTCAAAAGACAAGCCCTGGTCAATCAAGTCATTCAATTTTTCTACGAGTAGGTCAACTTCACCACCAGCAGATAAACTATCAATCACATGAATCTTAGTGTCAGGATGGTCTTCCAGATAAATATTCTTTGCTAGTTGAGCACTATTGTGACTGCCAGAAAGGGTACCTGTGATGGTTACTAGGAAAATGTTTTTGGCACCTTCAAATGCTCGCAAATAGTCATCTGGGCTTGGACAAGCCGATTTTGAAGCTTCTGCAGTTGCATACATGGTTTCCATCATTTGGTCAATATCGAGACTGGCGTCATCAACAAAGACCTGATCAGCTACTTGAATGGTTAAGGGGACGCTTACAAAGGTTGTGTTAATAGCTGGTGTTGGCAGTTGACGATAATCACAACCAGAGTCAGCAATAATTTTCCAAGTCATAGAAATTCTCCATCTTTGTCAGTTATACATTGACAAAGGTTCTGTCTTTTTTTACAATTATATCATGAAAACCCTTGAAACAAAAGCATCATCCGTCTGTTGTGACAAGTAGAAAGAAAATGTTATGTCTGAACGTAGAATCTCTGAAAAGTCTCTTGAAAATCTCAGAAAATCAAACCAAGAATCCAATTTATTAACCAGAGAAGCCATTGAAACAGCCCTCTTGCAACTCTTGGAAAAAAAGGAGCTGACCAAGATTAGTATTTCTGAATTGGTCAAACGTGCGGGTGTTTCGCGTGCGGCCTTTTATCGCAATTATGACTCCAAAGAGGAAATTTTAGAGAGCGTCTTTAAACGAACTGTCCACAATATTATGGAACAGCTGCATCATTACGATTTAAAGACAGACCTTTATTTGGTGTGGGTTCACCTTTTCCGGGAGGCCAGAAAGGAAGCTAGAGTGATTCAATTGGCCTTGGATTACCATCTGGAAAAAATCTTTGTCCAAGCCATGCAGGAATTTCTAGAAAAATACCATGGGAAATCAAAAGGTGTCAGCTCTTATCTTCATTCCTTCTGGAGCTCAGCCATCGTCTCTGTCCTTCTAAAATGGATCAAGGATGGCATGAAGGTACCAGCTGAAAAGATTGCAGATTTAGGTTTACCATTTTTTAAAAAATAGAGAAAAAGGAGAAAAGAGATGACTGAAAAAAGACTGGCCTGGGATGAGTATTTTGCAGCCCAAGCCCTACTAATTGCGAATCGTTCCACTTGTAAACGTGCTAAAGTGGGCGCGATTCTGGTAAAAGATAATAAGGTTATTTCCACTGGTTACAATGGTTCGGTGTCAGGGACTGAGCATTGTATTGATCACGAATGTTTGGTCATTGAAGGCCACTGTGTTCGCACCCTTCACGCTGAGGTCAATGCTATCCTTCAAGGTGCTGAGCGTGGTGTTCCCAAAGGCTTTACAGCCTATGTAACCCATTTTCCTTGTCTCAACTGTACAAAACAATTGCTTCAGGTCGGCTGCAAGCGTGTGGTTTATATCAACCAGTACCGAATGGACGACTACGCCCAATACCTTTATCAAGAAAAAGGGACAGAATTGACCCATTTACCACTTGAGACAGTACAGACAGCTCTTAAAGAGGCTGATCTAATGTAAAAATTATCAAAAATAAATGGTTTAGAAAGATTTTTAAACCGTTTTTTGGTATAATAAGAAGAATAAATTGAAAGAAGGAATTCCAAAAATGGGAAAAATTGAAGTTATTAATCACCCACTGATTCAACACAAATTGTCAATCTTGCGTCGTACAGATACTTCTACAAAAGCTTTTCGTGAGCTAGTAGATGAGATTGCAATGTTGATGGGGTATGAAGTACTTCGTGATCTTCCACTAGAAGATGTGGAAATCGAAACACCAATTACAAAAACAGTTCAAAAACAATTGGCAGGTAAGAAATTGGCCATCGTCCCAATCTTGCGTGCAGGTATCGGGATGGTTGATGGTCTCTTGAGCTTGGTTCCAGCTGCTAAAGTTGGCCACATCGGTATGTACCGTGATGAAGAAACACTTCAACCAGTTGAATACTTGGTGAAATTGCCTGAGGACATTGACCAACGTCAAATTTTTGTAGTAGACCCAATGTTGGCAACAGGTGGCTCAGCAATCTTGGCTGTTGATTCTCTTAAAAAACGTGGCGCATCAAATATCAAATTTGTCTGCCTTGTATCTGCTCCAGAGGGTGTAAAAGCCCTTCAAGAAGCTCATCCAGATGTAGAAATCTTTACAGCAGCCTTGGATGAACGTTTGAACGAACACGGTTATATCGTTCCAGGTCTTGGAGATGCTGGAGACCGCTTGTTCGGTACAAAATAAGATCGAAAAGAAGAATGACTTGGAAAAGTATTTCCAGTCACGAAAGGAGGTTGGGTTTTTGTTTCTGTCTAATGAAAGCAGAGCAAAAATTTGACCTTTTTTGACCAAGATATTATAATAGTCTTATCTTCAGTCATTTGACCAACAAAATTAAAACTCAAAAGGAGAAATGAATGATTCCTGTAGTTATTGAACAAACAAGCCGTGGAGAACGTTCTTACGATATTTACTCACGTCTTCTCAAAGACCGCATCATTATGCTGACAGGTCCGGTTGAAGACAATATGGCTAACTCTGTTATTGCCCAACTGCTTTTCTTGGATGCCCAAGATAGTACAAAAGATATTTACCTTTATGTCAATACACCAGGTGGTTCTGTTTCAGCTGGTTTGGCAATCGTAGATACCATGAACTTTATCAAGGCAGATGTCCAAACCATTGTTATGGGAATGGCTGCATCTATGGGAACAGTCATCGCATCAAGTGGAGCAAAAGGCAAACGTTTCATGCTTCCAAATGCTGAATACATGATTCACCAACCAATGGGCGGTACAGGTGGTGGTACCCAACAAACTGATATGGCTATCGCTGCAGAACACTTGCTCAAAACTCGTAATACCTTGGAAAAAATCTTGGCTGAAAATTCAGGTCAGTCAATGGAAAAAGTCCATGCAGATGCAGAACGTGATAACTGGATGAGCGCCCAGGAAACACTTGAATATGGCTTTATTGATGAAATTATGGCCAACAATTCATTGAACTAATGATGATAGAAGGCAAACTCGACTGGGTTTGCTTTTTTTGGTATAATAGGGAGAGATTTCTTAGAAAGAGGATTTATCATGTTTGAAAAAGTCAATCGCTCTGGCTTGATTATCTATCTTTACTATAATCGTGATGCCAAAAAACTGCAGGATTATGGAGATATTACCTATCATTCCAAGAAACATCGTTACTTACAACTCTATGTTCCAACTCAAGAAGTGGAGCAATTGGTCGGACGCTTGAGCAAGGAAAAATTTATTAAAAAAGTTAGGGTTTGTCATATCCAAGAGTTGGAAACACCCTTTGTGGGCAATCTTTATCGATAGGAAAACGCTATCATCGAAAAAGTTCAAGGAAAACATTGACAATTTTCTGATAATTCGGTATATTATTAACAGACTATTTAAGAAATAAGGAGACAAAAAAGATGAAGAAAAAATTTGCCCTATCGTTTGTGGCGCTTGCAAGTGTAGCACTTCTTGCAGCCTGTGGAGAAGTGAAGTCTGGAGCAGTCAACACTGCTGGTAACTCAGTAGAGGAAAAGACAATTAAAATCGGGTTTAACTTTGAAGAATCAGGTTCTTTAGCTGCATACGGAACAGCTGAACAAAAAGGTGCCCAATTGGCTGTTGATGAAATCAATGCCGCAGGTGGTATCGATGGAAAACAAATCGAAGTAGTCGATAAAGATAATAAGTCTGAAACAGCTGAGGCTGCTTCAGTTACAACTAACCTTGTAACCCAATCTAAAGTATCAGCAGTCGTAGGACCTGCGACATCTGGTGCGACTGCAGCTGCGGTAGCGAACGCTACAAAAGCAGGTGTTCCATTGATCTCACCAAGTGCGACTCAAGATGGATTGACTAAAGGTCAAGATTACCTCTTTATTGGAACTTTCCAAGATAGCTTCCAAGGAAAAATTATCTCAAACTATGTTTCTGAAAAATTAAATGCTAAGAAAGTTGTTCTTTACACTGACAATGCCAGTGACTATGCTAAAGGGATTGCCAAATCTTTCCGCGAGTCATACAAGGGTGAAATCGTTGCAGATGAAACTTTCGTAGCAGGTGACACAGACTTCCAAGCAGCCCTTACAAAAATGAAAGGGAAAGACTTTGATGCTATCGTTGTTCCTGGTTACTATAATGAGGCTGGTAAGATTGTAAACCAAGCGCGTGGTATGGGAATTGACAAACCAATCGTTGGTGGTGATGGATTCAACGGTGAGGAGTTTGTACAACAAGCAACTGCTGAAAAAGCATCAAACATCTACTTTATCTCAGGCTTCTCAACTACTGTAGAAGTTTCAGCTAAAGCTAAAGCCTTCCTTGACGCTTACCGTGCTAAGTACAATGAAGAGCCTTCAACATTTGCAGCCTTGGCTTATGATTCAGTTCACCTTGTAGCAAACGCAGCAAAAGGTGCTAAAAATTCAGGTGAAATCAAGAATAACCTTGCTAAAACAAAAGATTTTGAAGGTGTAACTGGTCAAACAAGCTTCGATGCAGACCACAACACAGTCAAAACTGCTTACATGATGACCATGAACAATGGTAAAGTTGAAGCAGCAGAAGTTGTAAAACCATAATAGAAAAATGTTGAAATAGGGAATGAGCCTTTGACTCACTCCCTGTTTCGATATTTAATACTCTTCGAAAATCTCTTCAAACTGCGTCAACGTCGCCTTGGATTATATATGTGACTGACTTC
>NZ_VMLH01000037.1:0-16257 GCF_013276595.1 Streptococcus sp. 10824 | reverse complement strand
ATTTTTGAATGTTTGGAACGCTTTTTTAAAACTAAATGACTATATAACTAGTTTTTCGCAATTTTTGAGACAGAAATGTGATTTTTGTGATAAAGTTCTATCATTACAAGTTCATTTGTGGTAATATGGAATAAATCATTTATGTATCCTTTCAGAAATGTGCTGTTTCTCTGAATATAAATGTCTTTTTCTCTTTAACTTAATTTTACAAATTGCTAAAGTCATTTAAGGACAGCTTTTTGAACAGTTGCTAGAAATGTAGAGGTATTGACCATGTATCAAAAGTTACTTAGAAAAATAGCAGAAGAAAAACCAAGTTATAACCAGGAAGAAATCCAGTGGCTACTTGATCATTTGGGAGATCCTTCTCCAGAAATTCGTGATGACCTTGTTTTTACAAGCTTTGCTAGAGGGATTCAGGAAGAGCTATTTACACAGGAACAATTTCATTTCATTGCTGAAGGGATTTCATCTGATGGAGGGTTAGATAAAGATATTGATAAGGTAGGCCTGTCAACCCTTGAACGTTCTTTTAGGGCGCTTATTTATGCAAATCTCTTGTCTGCAGATGCCAACCAGCAATCGATTTTTTATCAGGAATTAAATGCAGGAATTCGTAATGTCCTTTTAAATCAAGGTTTGTATTATCTTTCAAAAGAAAAGGATACAACGGGTTTTTCAAGTCAGTATGGTTGGGTTCATACTTTTGCACATGGAGCCGATTTACTGACAGAGGTGGTTTGTCATCCCAACTTTCCTAAAAACAGAGTTCATGAAGTATTTGATATACTTGGCCAACTATTTAAAAGAGTTTCGATTCGCTTTACAGATGATGAGGATTGGCGTTTAGCAAGAGTGATCTATGAACCTATTTTACAAGGGAAGTTAGCGCAAGAGCAAGTAGCTTCTTGGATAAAAGCTGTTGACTTTCCGATAGAAGAAAGGGAAGATTTTTATAAATTTTCCAACTTCAGATCCTGTCTGTTGGAAGTCTATGTCCAACTTGACCAGAGAAATAGTTTACAAGATGACTTGAAAGAAGCTATTCAATCTTTTCAATATTAGGTATTGCTAGTAGTTCTATGATTTTCAAAAAATTTCCAATCAATTTTCTTGAAACCCTTTCCTACTTTTGATAGACTAGTATCTAGTTTTTGAAAAAAGGAGAAAGAAAATGAAAAAATTTGTTGCTGAGTTAATCGGTACGTTCATGCTTGTATTCGTCGGGACAGGAGCTGTTGTTTTTGGAAATGGTGTTGAAGGTCTTGGTCACCTAGGGATTGCCGTTGCCTTTGGTCTGGCAATCGTAGTTGCAGCCTACTCAATCGGAACTGTTTCAGGTGCTCACTTGAATCCAGCTGTTTCGATTGCTATGTTTGTTAACAAACGTTTGTCATCTTCAGAACTTGTAAACTACATACTTGGTCAGGTTGTTGGAGCTTTCATCGCTTCTGGCGCAGTCTTCTTCCTCTTGGCTAACTCGGGTATGTCAACTGCTAGCCTTGGTGAAAATGCCTTGGCAAACGGTGTCACTGTCTTTGGTGGTTTCTTGTTTGAAGTCATCGCAACTTTCTTGTTTGTCTTGGTTATCATGACTGTGACTTCAGCAAGCAAGGGAAATGGCGCGATTGCTGGTTTGGTAATCGGTTTGTCCTTGATGGCGATGATTCTTGTCGGATTGAACATTACTGGGCTTTCAGTAAATCCAGCTCGTAGCTTGGCACCAGCTGTTTTGGTAGGTGGCGCAGCCCTTCAACAAGTTTGGATTTTCATCCTTGCACCAATCGTTGGTGGGGTTCTTGCAGCCCTCGTTGCAAAAAACTTCCTTGGAACAGAAGAATAATTGAAAAACAAAAAGCCTTGCTCCTCATCTAGAGGAACAGGGCTTTTTCGTATGATACTCTTCGAAAATCTCTTCAAACCACGTCAGCTTCCATCTGCAACCTCAAAGCAGTGATTTGAGCAACTTGCGGCTAGCTTCCTAGTTTGATTTTTGATTTTCATTGAGTATGAGTTTAACGATTGTCAATTTTCTCTGGATAAAGGTCGTGTTGGAAGAGGCGTTGTTCTGCCAAGCCTTCATACTTAGTTCCAGGCTTACCGTAGTTGTAGTAGGGGTCGATTGAAATGCCACCGCGCGGAGTGAATTTTCCCCAGACTTCTAAATAGCGAGGGTCTAGCAAGTTGACCAAGTCTTTCCCGATGGTGTTGATACAGTTTTCGTGAAAATCTCCGTGATTTCGGTAGCTAAAGAGGTAGAGTTTGAGGGATTTTGACTCAACACAGAGCTTGTCAGGGATGTAGGAAATATAAATGGTCGCAAAGTCTGGTTGAGCAGTGATCGGGCAAAGTGAGGTAAATTCAGGACAGTTAAATTTGATAAAATAGTCATTTTCCACATGACGATTGTCAAAGGATTCGAGGACTTCTGGTTGATATTCGAAAATGTAGTTGGTTTCTTTGTTGCCTAGTAGGCTTAGGTTTTTCATTTCTTCTTGTTGTGACATGATTTTTTCTTTCTAATCTTAAACACCACGTTGATTATCGTAGAGGAGGGTATGCAGTTGAGGGAGGACGCGGACATTGCCCCAGCTGTCGTCAGCAGCGACACGTTCCCAGAGTTCTTTGAGGCGGTCCAGTTGGTCTTGGACAATATTACCCGTAGCCTTGGGCTCAGGATTTCCTGCTGATAAGAAGAGAACATCTGGTTGGTAGCGTTCTTGAATCCCTTTGGCAAAGGCCAAATCGGCATCATCAAAGACAGGGATTTTAAAGGTGACCCTGTCTGGATCAAGTTGGGAAACGATAAAGTCCAAGGTCTCAAAGTTGACTTCCATCTTGGATGAAGGAGGTTTGGGACTGAGAGTAACCTGGTCGATGTCTTTTAACCAATTTTGCCAGCGAGAGCCTTGAGTTTCAACAGCCAGAGTAACACCACGTTCCTTGAGTTTGGTGACCAATTCGGCCATGTTGGCTGCTAGGATAGCAGGATTTCCCCCAGATAGGGTTACATAGTCGTAGCTCCCCAATTTATCCAAGGCAGCAATGACCTCGTCAGCTGTCATACGAGTTGGCTTTTCAGAGCCATCCCAAGTAAAGGCAGAATCGCACCAGTCGCAGTGGTAGTCGCAACCAGCAGTGCGGACAAACATGGTTTTCTGCCCGATTGCACGGCCTTCGCCTTGAAAGGTTGGGCCAAAAATTTCTAGAACTGGTAGTTTGAGGACACGTTCCCTAGTCATCTAACCACTCCCGTCTAAACTCTGCAAAGGCAGTCGGAGTCTCATAGAGACGAACGTATTCCAAACGGAGACCGCGCTCGTTTGGCAACTCTTGATTCATGGTTTGGAAAATCCAGTAAACCATATTTTCAGCAGTCGTGTTCATATAGGGAAGAGTTTCATTGAGATAGCGATGATCCAAGTGGGGCTCTAAGTAGTTCTTGTAGGTCGCTTTGATGTCTCCGAAATCGTAGGTCATACCACGTTCATCTAAAAATCCACTGACAGCAATCTGCAGATGATAGGTGTGGCCGTGCAGGGATTTGCATTTTCCCTCATAGTGAAAGAGGTGGTGAGCAGCATCAAAGGTAAATTCTTTGGAGACTAGAGTCCGATAAGGATTGTAGACAAGAGACTCCCCAGTTTCCTGTTTGATTTCTTTGGGTGCAAAAAACATTAGGCTTCTCCTTTCTGTGAGAGATAAACATCTAACCCATGTTGACGTAGGTGGCAGGCGGGGCAATCTTCACAGCCGCTCCCGATAATTCCGTTGTAGCAGGTTAAGGTCTTTTCACGAACATAGTCAAAGGCACCGAGTTGGTCGGCTAGCTCCCAAGTTTCAGCCTTGTCTAGCCACATAAGAGGTGTTTGGATAACGAAGTCGTAATCCATGGCAAGGTTGAGGGTAACATTAAGGGATTTGACAAAGACATCTCGACAATCGGGGTAGCCTGAGAAGTCTGTCTCGCAGACACCTGTCACGATATCTTTAATGCCTCGTTGCTTGGCAAGGACTGCCGCAAAGGATAGAAAGAGGTGGTTTCGACCGTCAACGAAGGTATTGGGAACTTCTCCCTCTTTTTGCTCAATCTCCATATCAGAGGTCAGCGCATTTTCAGTGATTTGCCCCAGCAGAGACATATCTAGGATGTGATGACGAATGCCCTGTTCCGTAGCGATTTCTCTGGCAACTTGAATTTCGAGATGGTGGCGTTGGCCATAGGCAAAGGTAACGGCTTCGACCGTTTCATAGTGTTCTTTAGCCCAGAAAAGGCAGGTTGTGGAATCTTGACCGCCACTAAAGACGACCAAGGCTGATTGACGTTTCATAGTACTCCTTCCAAAATGGGAAATGTTCAGAGCACGCAAAAAGCTCCCTTGAGGGAGCTAAAAAATACCAAGTCAAGGTTTTTTTTAGCGATGGCATGTCCCAAACATCGTAATATTCTACTTACAGTCTAGCATATTTTTTGAAAAATGGCAAAGGGCAAGAAAAAAGAGACCAAAGAAAGTACTTGGTCTCTCGTTTGATTAGCTCAATTCAGCAACGATGGCCTTGATTTGTTCTGCTGTGTGAACACCAGCAACTTGTTTGACAACTTGGCCGTCTTTTTTGAAGAGAAGAGTTGGAATAGACATGATTCCAAAAGCACGAGCTGTGTTTGGATTTTCATCAACGTCCATTTTAACGATTTTCAAGACATCTTCTGAAAGTTCTTCAGACAATTTGTCCAAGATTGGACCTTGCATACGACATGGACCACACCAAGTTGCCCAGAAGTCTACTAAGACCAAACCGTCTTTTGTTTCTTGTTCGAATGTTGCATCTGTAATTGCTTTTGCCATTGTATTTCTCCTTTTTTAGTTATATTGGCTTAAATCTTGTTTCTTGAGATAGAAGAAGATATCTCCATAAGTCCCATGGTAGTCCAAATCATGATCCTTATAAGTCAATTTTTGGACAGGGTAGTAGTCTGCGACGCCGATAATGCAAGCTTGTTGCGAACGATCAAAATCTTCATAGGATTCGAAAGTCACAGTTCTTTCGTTCTTACTGGCGTCTAGATAAGTAATTTCAATCATATAAAACTCCTTTGTTTAATCTTGACTTTATTTTACTCCTTGTAAAAGAGAATGTCAATAAAAATGATTGCGCACGCAACTTTTTTCTAAAATCATCTTAAATCAAGAAATCCAAACCTGCTTCCAAGCTTTCTTCGACAGCCTTTTGTAGCGAGGCCAGTGTCTTTTGCCCATCATTTGTCAGGCAGATAAAACTAGAGCGTCTATCTTGATGGCAGCACATGCGACTGAGTAGACCGCAATTTTTAGCTTCCAAGCGAGCCACCATCCTAGAAACTGCGCTCGGGCTCAGATGAAGCTTATCTGGCAGGTCAATCTGGCGTAGAGATTTTTCTTGGGCCAAGTCCAGATAGTAGAGCAGGTAGAACTCTTTCAAGGTCAGACTTTGCTCGCTCTGTTGGGCAATGGTCTCTTCCAGGAGACTTTCAATTTCTTTCTGACGCCGATTGAAGTCAAACCATTTTTCCAAATAGGTCATAGTGTCTCCTTTCTTTTTAGAGTCATAAATAGAAGAAAGTCCATTAACGGGCAGTCTCTGCGTCACAAGATGATTGCGCATGCAATAATTATACTACTTTTCAAGAATGCTGGCAAGTTCTGTTTTTTAGTGGTTTTCTTTTTTACTGTCCATATTTTTGTAAAAATCAACTTTTACTTGGATGAAGGTTTTGGCTTCACGTAGGAGTTGAAGAAGGGTAGCGCGGGTTTCAAATTCTTCTCTTGTCTTGGGCAGACTGCGGTTTCGGAAGACTTCCAGATAGCGTTCGATTTCATCTAGCAAATCAGAAGCAGGATTGGTCTGGCTCAGTTGACCTGCAATTTTTGAAAAGAGTTGAGCCAAAATCAGGCTCTCACTGGCAGCTAGGTGACAGGTATTGATTTGCTGGGCCATATTTCGCAGGATACGACTTTGTAGCTGTCTCATCTCAAAGTAGTGAATATGGTAATCAGTCTGGTGAAAGAGGTGGTCTGAGTGATCCAAATAGACCAGTCTGAGGGCTTCTTCCAAAAGGGTGTCCAATTCTTCCACCAGCTGTGCTCGGTTGCGTCCATCCCCTCTGGATAAATAATATTTGAAGCGCAGGAGGATGTCTTTTAACTTTTCTTCTACCAATGTGTGGTAGTGATGAATTTCCTCTTCTCGTGAAGGCATGTAGAGATTGACCAGTAAAGCAAATCCTGTACCGATAGCAAAGAGAAAGAATTCATTGACTAGAAGGTCTGGAGAGGTTGACTCTTGTACCAAGAGATGGCTAACCAAAACAGTGCTTGGTGTGATGCCAATTTCCCAGCCCATCTTGTAAGCTAGAGGCACATAGAAGGCAAGATAGAGACCAAGGCTCCAGATATGAAATCCGCTCAAGTGAAAAGCTAGAACACCGATAGCCAGAGCTAGGAGCATGGAAAAGAGGCGATTGCGAGCCAGTTTTAAAGTACTTCTACGCGTATCAGATAGGCTCAAGAGAGCGATAATTCCAGCCGAAATTGCTGAGGAAAGATTGAGAAAATAAGCAAGCAGGCAGGCAAGACAGGTAGCTAAGATGAGCTTGGTCGTACGTTGGCTAATAGACATAAGAATTTCCTGATAATACTCAATGAAAATCAAAGAGCAAACTAGGAAGCTAGCCGTAGGCAGTACTTGAGTACGGCAAGGCGAAGCTGACGTAGTTTGAATTTGATTTTCGAAGAGTATAAGTTAGAATAAAAGAGCAAAAGACAAAACCTGAGCAGGCTTGCCTTTATGAGTTATTTTTTACGGGCTGCTGCGTATTCGGCAACGGCAGTAAAGAGGACGTCTGTAGAAGAGTTAAGGGCTGTTTCACATGAGTCTTGGATGACCCCAATCACAAATCCAACCCCAACAACTTGCATGGCAATATCGTTAGAAATACCGAAAAGGCTACAAGCAACTGGGATAAGAAGGAGGGAACCTCCCGCAATACCAGAAGCACCGCAGGCTGAGATAGCTGCTACCACACTGAGGACAAAGGCTGTGGCAAAGTCAACAGGGATTCCAAGAGTGTTTACCGCAGCAAGGGTCAAAACGTTAATGGTAATCGCTGCTCCAGCCATGTTGATAGTAGAGCCAAGTGGGATAGAAACAGAATAGGTATCTGGGTTGAGTCCAAGGTCATGGCAGAGTTTCATGTTGACAGGAATGTTAGCCGCAGAACTACGAGTGAAGAAGGCTGTCACACCGCTGACACGGAGGCAGTTCCAAACTAGAGGGTAAGGGTTGCGTCTCATAAAGAAGAAGGCAATCAAAGGGTTGACCACAAGGGCAACAAAAAGCATAGTCGTTACTAATAGAAGCAATAAAATACCGTAGTTGGCAAGGCTTCCGATTCCCTTGTCAGAAATGGTTTTAAAAACAAGACCAAGGATTCCAAATGGAGCCAGATTGATGATCCATTCGACAATTTTAGAAGTCACGTCAGCGATAGTTTTTAGTAATTCTTTACTATTTTTGCTGGCCTCTCTCATAGCAATTCCAAAAATGACTGCCCAAGATAAGATTCCAATATAGTTAGCAGTAAGCAGGGCGTTGACTGGATTGTCAACCAGTTTGAGCAAGAGGTTGCTGAGGACCTGTCCAATCCCATCTGGTGGAGCAATATCGGTATTAGCACTATTTAGGGTGATTTCAATAGGGACGATGAAACTTGCTAGTACAGCTACAAGAGCAGCGGCAAAAGTTCCTAGGATATACAAGAAAACAACAGTTTTCATATTGCTATCTTGTCCCTTTTGATGTTGGGAAAGGGCATTAGCAACGAGAGCAAAGACTAGGATAGGAGCAACAGCTTTTAGACCTCCAACGAATAAATCCCCGAGTAGCCCAATTCCTGAGAGATTAGGAAGGGTCAGTCCTAGAATTCCCCCACAAAGCATACCAATCAAGATACGCTTGACAAGGCTTGCCTTGTTCCAAGCATGAATGATTCTTTTCATAATAATCTCCTTTCTGTGTAGTGATTATGATTATAGTATAAACGATAGACAAAATCAAGAATTTTCTGTCTATTTTTTGAATATTTATGGATAATGAGACTGATGAAAATATGGTATAATGAAATAAAGGAGTTTTATATGCAAAAATTTATTCAAGCTTATATTGAAAAGCTAGATGTGACAACCATTATCGAAAATATTCTAACCAAGGTCATTTCTCTTTTACTGCTTTTGATTGTATTTTATATTGCTAAAAAAATGCTTCATACCATGGTGCAGAGAATTGCCAAACCTTCTCTAAAAATGTCTCATCATGATGTCGGGCGCCAGAAAACCATCTCACGTTTGTTAGAAAATGTGTTTAATTATACGTCATATTTCTTTTTACTCTACTGTATTTTATCGATTTTAGGCTTACCTGTATCTAGCTTGCTGGCTGGGGCTGGAATCGCTGGGGTGGCGATTGGGATGGGAGCCCAAGGTTTTCTGTCTGATGTCATCAATGGCTTTTTCATCCTTTTTGAACGTCAACTGGATGTGGGAGATGAGGTTGTTCTGACCAATGGCCCCATTACTGTATCGGGCAAGGTCGTCAGCGTGGGAATTCGTACGACCCAGCTTCGTAGCGAGGAGCAAGCCCTTCACTTTGTCCCTAACCGAAATATCACAGTTGTTAGCAATTTCTCACGCACAGACTAGACCTGTTATTTTAAGTAATTTGTGGTACAATAGAGGGAGTTTAATAAGGAGAAAAGATGGTTTTAGAAAAGCAGTTGGGCAATGGTTGTACCTGGATAGACCTAGATCTAGGAAAGTTGAATAAACTAGAAGACCTTTCTGAAATTTACGGTTTGGACAAGGAAACCATTGAATACGCACTGGATAGAAACGAGCGCGCCCACATGGACTACCACCGTGAAAGTGGGACGGTTACCTTTATCTATAATGTCCTAGACGTAAAAAAGGACAAGGCCTACTATGAGACTTTTCCCATGACCTTTATCGTGGAGCATCGTCGCCTGATTACCATTAGTAATACCAAGAACGCCTATGTCATTGAACAGATGACTCGTTATCTGGAGAGCCATGACACGCTTTCGATTTATAAGTTTCTCTTTGCCAGTCTGGAAATCATCAGCAATGCCTACTATCCTGTCATTGAGCAGATGGACAAGAGTAGGGATGAGGTCAATGACCTCTTGCGCCAGCGAACTACCAAGAAAAACCTCTTTGCCCTGTCTGATTTGGAGACTGGTATGGTTTATCTGACGGCAGCTGCCAAACAAAATCGGATTTTGTTAGAGCATATTCAAGGTCATGCCTTGTATCGTAGTTTTGATGAGATTGAGAGAGAACAGTTTGATGATGCCATGATTGAGGCTCATCAGCTGGTATCCATGACAGACCTAATCTCTCAGATTTTACAGCAACTTTCAGCCTCTTACAACAATATTCTAAACAATAATCTGAATGATAATTTGACAACCTTGACTATCATTTCAGTCTTGCTAGCGGTTTTGGTAGTCGTGACAGGCTTTTTCGGAATGAATGTTCCACTACCTTTAACAGATGAGCCCCATGCTTGGCTCTACATCAGTTTGGCTAGTATAGGTTTGTGGATTGTTTTATCCTTGTTACTAAGGAAAATTGCGAAAAAAAGTTAAGAAAAGGAGCCAAAATGGCGATTGAAAATTATATGCCAGATTTTGCTGTGGAAGCAGTTTATGATCTGACAGTCCCAAGCCTGCAGGAGCAGGGAATCAAGGCTGTTTTGGTCGATTTGGACAATACCCTCATTGCTTGGAATAATCCTGACGGAACACCAGAGATGAAGCAATGGCTACATGACCTTCGGGACGCGGGCATTCGCATTATCGTGGTCTCAAATAACACCAAAAAACGAGTTCAACGCGCAGTTGAGAAATTTGGGATTGACTACGTTTATTGGGCTCTGAAGCCCTTCACATTTGGAATTGACCGTGCCATGAAGGAATTTCACTATGAGAAAAGTGAAGTGGTCATGGTTGGCGACCAGCTCATGACAGATATTCGAGCAGCCCACCGTGCTGGCATTCGCTCGATTTTAGTCAAACCCTTGGTCCAACATGACTCGATCAAAACGCAGATTAACCGAGCTCGTGAGCGCCGTGTCATGCGAAAAATCACTGAAAAGTACGGACCGATTACATATAAAAAAGGAATTTAACTATGGAAGAAATTCTCTGTATTGGTTGTGGAGCAACCATTCAGACGACAGATAAGGCTGGTCTTGGTTTTACCCCCCAGTCGGCACTTGAAAAAGGTTTGGAGACTGGTGAAGTCTATTGCCAACGCTGTTTCCGTCTCCGTCATTACAATGAAATCACGGATGTCCAGTTGACAGACGATGATTTCCTCAAGCTCTTGCACGAGGTGGGAGACAGCGATGCCTTAGTGGTCAATGTCATTGATATCTTTGATTTTAATGGCTCTGTCATCCCAGGCTTGCCACGCTTTGTATCGGGCAATGATGTCCTCTTGGTTGGAAATAAAAAAGATATCCTACCTAAGTCAGTTAAACCGGGCAAGATTAGCCAGTGGCTCATGGAACGTGCCCATGAAGAAGGGCTTCGTCCTGTTGATGTCGTCCTAACTTCAGCTCAAAACAAACATGCCATTAAGGAAGTCATTGACAAGATTGAACATTACCGTAAAGGCCGCGATGTCTATGTTGTCGGTGTAACTAACGTTGGAAAATCAACTCTAATCAATGCCATTATCCAAGAAATCACGGGTGATCAGAATGTCATTACGACTTCGCGCTTCCCAGGGACAACCTTGGACAAGATCGAGATTCCGCTTGATGATGGTTCTTATATCTACGATACGCCGGGAATCATCCACCGTCACCAAATGGCCCATTACTTGACGGCCAAAAACCTCAAGTATGTCAGCCCTAAAAAGGAGATCAAGCCTAAAACATATCAGCTTAATCCTGAACAAACCCTATTTTTAGGTGGTCTCGGACGTTTTGACTTTATATCAGGAGAAAAACAAGGTTTCACTGCCTTTTTTGACAACGAATTGAAACTCCATCGTACTAAGCTTGAAGGCGCTAGTGCATTTTACGACAAGCACGTCGGAACCCTTCTCACGCCTCCAAACAGTAAGGAAAAAGAAGATTTTCCAAAACTGATTGAGCATGTATTTACAATCAAGGATAAGACAGACCTAGTCATCTCAGGCCTAGGTTGGATTCGTGTAACAGGCACTGCCAAAGTCGCCGTCTGGGCACCAGAAGGCGTCGCCGTCGTCATACGAAAAGCAATTATTTAAAACAAAATCGCTGAGCGAACAAAGTGAGCTCATATAGCGATAGTTATTGCCGTGGTGTGATTGCCAATCTGTAGATTGGCAAGGGGCACAATTGAGACCAAGGCTCAATTGTGAGGTCAGGAAATCCATTTTTCAAAGATGAAATCTTTGGAAAATTAGTTCCGACCGTCCCTCACCACCTAAAATAACTATCAAAAAACAAGGAAGAAAATTATGTCATTAACATCAAAACAACGTGCCTTCCTCAACAGCCAGGCACACATCCTCAAACCTATCATCCAAATCGGGAAAAATGGACTGAACGACCAAATCAAAACCAGTGTCCGTCAAGCTCTTGATGCGCGTGAATTAATCAAGGTTACTCTCTTACAAAACACAGATGAAAACATCCACGAAGTAGCTGAAATTTTGGAAGAAGAAATCGGTGTGGATACAGTCCAAAAAATAGGACGCATCTTGATTTTGTTTAAACAATCCAGCAAGAAAGAAAATCGCAAGATTTCTAAGAAAGTCAAAGAAATCTAAGACCGAAACTCCAAATAACTGTTTTTATAGAGAAATAAAGGGGACTAGCCTATGACAATCGAACTATTGACTCCCTTTACCAAGGTAGAGTTGGAGCCAGAAATCAAGGAGAAAAAACGCAAACAAGTTGGGATTTTAGGGGGGAATTTTAACCCTGTTCACAATGCCCATCTTATTGTTGCGGATCAAGTACGGCAACAGTTGGGACTGGATCAAGTTCTGCTCATGCCTGAATACCAACCTCCTCACGTTGATAAAAAGGAAACCATCCCTGAACACCATCGTCTCAAGATGCTTAAGTTGGCAATTGAGGGGATTGACGGCCTAGTCATTGAAACTATTGAGTTGGAGCGCAAGGGTATTTCCTACACTTACGACACCATGAAGATTTTGACAGAGAAGAATCCAGATACGGATTATTACTTTATCATCGGTGCCGACATGGTTGACTATCTGCCTAAGTGGTACCGAATTGATGAACTGGTTGACATGGTTCAGTTTGTGGGGGTTCAGCGTCCACGCTACAAGGCAGGGACTTCCTATCCAGTTATCTGGGTGGACGTACCGCTCATGGATATCTCGTCCAGCATGGTGCGGGACTTCATTGCCCAAGGTCGGAAACCCAACTTTCTCCTACCTCAGCCAGTGCTAGACTACATCGAGAAGGAGGGGCTCTACTGATGTCCTATCAAGACTATATCAACTGCTCCCGTGAGGCCTTGTTGGAAAAAATGGCAGAGCTTCTACCTGAGAAACGTCTAACCCATTGTCTAGGTGTGGAGCGTGCCGCTATGGAGTTAGCTCAGCGCTTTGGTGTAGATGTTGAGAAAGCAAGTCTAGCAGGTCTTCTTCATGACTATGCTAAAAAGTTGTCAGATCAGGAATTTCTAGACTTGATTGACCGTTACCAGCTAGACCCTGACCTCAAAAACTGGGGCAATAATGTCTGGCATGGTATGGTCGGAATTTACAAAATTCAGGAAGATTTGGATTTGCATGATTCTGAAATTCTGCGAGCCATTGAAATTCATACAGTCGGAGCTGGTCAAATGACAGACCTAGATAAGGTCATCTACGTCGCAGACTATATCGAGCACAATCGAGCCTTTCCTGGAGTAGATGTGGCGCGTGAGATTGCAAGTCTATCGCTCAATAAGGCGGTGGCCTACGAAACAGCTCGTACCGTGGAGTATCTAGCTCATCAGGGATTCCCCATCTATCCCCAAACCCTTGAAACCTATAACGCCTTTGTGCACTATTTGAAAGAGGACTAAATGAAGACGGCTTTTATAATCATTGATGTTCAGAATGTTTTAGTAGAAACTGGGTTCCAGACAAAAAGTCTATTGGAAAAAATTTCTTATTTACAAAACCAGGCTAGAAGCAAGAATATTGAAATTATCTATGTTCAACATATTGAGAACTCTGAAGCTCAAACATCAGAAGATTGGCAGTTATCTGCGCTTTTAAATCGAAAACCTGCTGAAAAGGTCTTTCAGAAGAAATATAACAGTATTTTCAAAGAAACTGGCTTAAAAAAATACTTGGATAAGCAGGGGATTGAAAAATTAGTTTTATGTGGTATGCAGACAGAATATTGTGTGGATACCTCTGTCAAGGTTGCCTTTGAATATGGCTATCAGCTTATTGTTCCAGAAGGTGCTGTCACAACCTTTGATGGGGATGACATTCCAGCAGAAACGATTAATGAATTTTATGAGGACATTTGGGAGGAGCGCTTTGCAGATGTTCTAGATTACAAACATATTTTCTAAAAAGAGGATTAAATGAACGAAAAAGAATTACTAGAACTAGTCGTGAAAGCGGCTGATGAGAAACGTGCGGAGGATATCCTCGCACTTGATGTACAAGATTTGACTAGTGTGACGGACTACTTTGTCATCACTAGCTCAATGAATAGCCGTCAGTTGGACGCTATCGCAGCTAATATCCGTGAAAAAGTAGCTCAAGCAGGCTTTAAAGGTAGCCATGTCGAAGGCGATGCAGCTGGAGGCTGGGTCTTACTGGACATCGGTGCTGTTGTCGTGCATATCTTTTCAGAAGAAATGCGTGCCCATTATAATCTAGAGAAGCTATGGCATGAGGCGAATTCAGTAGATATTTCAGAAGCTCTTGCTTAGAAGATGAACTCAGTTGTAGTCAACTGGGTTTCTTTGCTTATTTTAGAAAAATTGATAGAAAGGTAAAGGGCTAGTGGTGTTTACCATGGAGCTCTTAGTATCATGATTATGGCGACTTATGAAACCTTTGCGGCGGTCTATGATGCGGTCATGGACGATAGTTTATACGACAAATGGACGAATTTTTCTCTGCGTCATTTGCCTAAGACCAAGGAGAGAAAGAAACTCTTGGAATTGGCTTGTGGGACAGGAATTCAATCAGTGCGCTTCTCTCAGGCTGGTTTTGATGTGACTGGATTTGACTTGAGTGCGGATATGTTGAAGATTGCGGAGAAGAGAGCAACTTCAGCCAAGCAAAAGATTGCTTTTATAGAAGGTAATATGCTGAATTTGTCCAAGGCAGGGAAATACGATTTTGTCACGTGTTATTCGGACTCTATCTGCTATATGCAGGATGAGGTGGAAGTAGGGGACGTCTTTAAGGACGTGTACAATGCGCTGAATGAAGAGGGAGTTTTCATCTTTGACGTGCACTCGACCTACCAGACAGATGAAGTATTCCCTGGCTATTCCTACCATGAAAATGCGGAAGATTTTGCCATGCTTTGGGATACATATGAGGACGAAGCTCCTCACTCCATCGTGCATGAGCTGACTTTCTTTATCAAGGAGGCTGACGGTTCCTTTAGTCGCTACGATGAAGTACATGAGGAGAGGACTTATGAGATCTTGACCTATGATATCTTGCTGGAACAGGCTGGATTCAAGTCCTTCAAACTCTATGCAGACTTTGAGGATAAGGAACCAACAGAAACTAGCACCCGTTGGTTTTTTGTGGCGCAGAAGTAGGAGAACATCATGACCATCACAGGTATTATCGCAGAGTTCAATCCTTTTCATAATGGCCATAAATACCTGCTGGATCAGGCAGAGGGACTGAAAATTGTTGCCATGTCAGGGAATTTCATGCAGCGTGGAGAGCCTGCTATTGTGGATAAGTGGACAAGGGCCCAGATGGCGCTGGAAAATGGCGCAGACTTGGTAGTGGAATTGCCCTTTTTAGTCAGTGTTCAGGCAGCTGATTTCTTTGGTCAAGGAGCTGTGGATATCTTGGATCGCTTGGGCATTGATAGTCTAGTTTTTGGGACAGAGGAAGTTCGAGATTATCAGAAAATCGCTGACTTATACACAGAGAAAGGTGCTGAGATGGAGAAATTTGTGGAAAATCTGCCTGATTCCCTTTCCTATCCCCAGAAAACCCAATCTATGTGGAAGGAATTTGCTGGTCTTGATTTTTCAGGTAATACCCCCAATCATGTTCTTGCTCTGGCCTATGCCAAGGCGGTTGCGGGGCGAAATATTAAACTTCATCCGATTCAGCGTCAGGGGGCTGGCTATCATTCTGTGGATAAGGATGTAGACTACGCCTCGGCGACAGCTCTCCGTCAGCATCAGTCAGACCAAGATTTCTTAGAACGCTTTATGCCTTCTGTTGGCCTCTTTGAGCAGGCCAGTAAGGTGATCTGGGAAGACTATTTTCCCTTGCTCCGCTATCAAATCTTGTCAAATCCCGACCTAACCACCATCTATCAGGTCAATCAAGAAATGGCTGTGCGCATTAAAGAAGCTATTAAAACAGCCCAGTCTGTGGAAGAATTGGTCGAGTTAGTGACTACCAAACGCTACACCAAGGCGCGTGTCAGACGCCTCTTGACCTATATCTTGGTGCAGGCTAGAGAAAGTGACTTGCCAGAAGCCATTCATGTTCTTGGGTTTACTGAAAAAGGCAGACAACACCTTAAGTCTTTGAAAGGGCAGGTCAATCTAGTCAGTCGAATTGGTAAAGAACCTTGGGATGCCATGACCCAAAAGGCAGACCAGATTTATCAACTAGGACATCCAAGTATAGCAGAGCAGAATTTTGGAAGAGTACCGATTAGAATAGAAACAAACTAAGTCTACCGAAAGGTAGGCTTTTTGAGATTTTTTACGAATAATACTCTTCGAAAATCTCTTCAAACCGCGTCAACGTCGCCTTGCCGTATATATGTTACTGACTTCGTCAGTTCTATCTGCAACCTCAAAACAGTGTTTTGAGCTGACTTCGTCAGTTCTATCTGCAACCTCAAAACAGTGTTTTGAGCTGACTTCGTCAGTCTTATCTACAACCTCAAAACAGTGTTTTGAGCAACCTGCGGCTAGTTTCCTAGTTTGCTCTTTGATTTTCATTGAGTATAATT
>NZ_VMLH01000036.1:0-4865 GCF_013276595.1 Streptococcus sp. 10824 | reverse complement strand
CAAAACAGTGTTTTGAGCATCATGCGGCTAGCTTCTTAGTTTGCTCTTTGATTTTCATTGAGTGTAAAAAACAGATGAGTCTCTGTTTTCTTTTTATGGACTATAAATGTTCATCTGAAACTACTTTCAAGGATATTATTATACAAAAGAGTTTCTTGAAACTAAAATCTATTATACTACACTGTATTGAAAGCGTTTTAGAAATGAGGTATAATAAATTTGCTAACACTTATAAAAAGTGATAGAATCTTATCTTTATGTATATTTAAAGATAGATTGCTGTAAAAATAGTAGCAGCTATGCGAAATGACAGATAGAGAGAAGGGATTGAAGCTTAGAAAAGGGGAATAATATGATATTTAAGGCATTCAAGACAAAAAAGCAGAGAAAAAGACAAATTGAACTACTTTTGACAGTTTTTTTCGACAGTTTTCTGATTGATTTATTTCTTCACTTATTTGGGATTGTCCCCTTTAAGCTGGATAAGATTCTGATTGTGAGCTTGATTATATTTCCCATTATTTCTACAAGTATTTATGCTTATGAAAAGCTATTTGAAAAAGTGTTCGATAAGGATTGAGCAGGAAGTATGGTGTAAATAGCATAAGCTGATGTCCAATAATTTGCTTATAAAGAGATATTTTAGTTTAATTGCAGCGGTGTCCTGGTAGATAAACTAGATTGGTAGGAGTCTGATTGGAGAAAGGAGAGGGGAAATTTGGCACCAATTTGAGATAGTTTGTTTAGTTCATTTTTGTCATTTAAATGAACTGTAGTAAAAGAAAGTTAAGAAAAGACAAACTAAGTGCATTTTCTGGAGTAAATGTCTTATTTCAGAAATCGGGATATAGATATAGAGAGGAACAGTATGAATCGGAATGTTCAAGAACGTAAGTGTCGTTATAGCATTAGGAAACTATCGGTAGGAGCGGTTTCTATGATTGTGGGAGCAGTGGTGTTTGGAACGTCTCCTGTTTTAGCTCAAGAAGGGGCGAGTGAGCAACCTCTGGCAAATGAAACTCAACTTTCGGGGGGGGGGGAGCTCAACCCTAACTGATACAGAAAAGAGCCAGCCTTCTGAGGAAGGAGAAAATATAACTCTTCCTGCAGAGCATGTAGGGTCTGTTTCAGAGACTGAACTTTCTGGCAATGAGCAAGAACAAGAAAGGGAAGATAAGCAAGAAGAAAAAATTCCAAGAGATTACTATGCACGAGATTTGGAAAATGTCGAAACAGTGATAGAAAAAGATGACTTAGAGACGAATGATTCAAACGAAAAAAGAGTAGACTTGTCTGATGAATTAGAGAAAGTAAAGGGACTCCAAAATGCAACTGTTCATGTGGAGTTCAAACCGGCTGCTGATGGTCCTAGTTTTTACAATCTCTTTTCTGCTTCCAGTACAACTAAAGTAAATGAGTACTTTACAATGGCAATCAATAATGGGACAGCTTTGATAGAGGGACGTGGAGCTGATGGTAGCCAATTTTATGGAAGTTATACAGATGCGCCTTTGAAGATTAGACCAGGCAAGTATAATTCGGTTACTTTTACTGTTGAAAGACCAAGAAAGGATAGTCCAAATGGTCAGGTTCGTCTTTATGTGAATGGTGTATTATCTCGTACGAATAAAAAGTCAGGGAAATTCCTGGCAGACATGCCAGATGTGGATAAACTTCAGTTAGGTGCAACTAATAGAGCAGGAGAACTGAAGTGGGGCTCAAATCTCTCTATTCGTAATCTGACTGTATACAATCGTGCTCTAACTCCAGAGGAAGTCAAAAAACGTAGCCAGTTATTTGATGTGACAGATATTGAGCCGTCACTTCCTGAAGGGGCAGTCTTGACAGAGAAGCAAGAGTTGTTTATGAGCGGTGTCAATGGTAAGCCAAATAGTGAAGGAATTAAGAGTTATCGGATTCCAGCTTTGCTACGTACGGATAAAGGAACATTACTGGCAGGGGCAGATCAGCGTCGTCTCCACCATTCTGATTGGGGAGATATTGCTATGGTCGTTAGGAGAAGTGAGGATGGGGGAACTACTTGGCAGCCAACCTTAACCTTGACCAACTTGCGAGACAATCCAGAAGCAAAAGATCCGCAGGCACCATCTCCACTTAATATCGATATGGTCTTGGTTCAAGATCCTACCACAAAGAGAATTTTTTCAATCTACGATATGTTTCCAGAAGGTCGAGCTGTCTTTGGAATGCCAAACAAACCGCAAAAAGCTTATCAACAAGTTGGAGATAAGCACTATCAATTACTATATAAACAAGGGGAAAATCAAGCATATACTGTCCGAGAAAACGGAGAAGTATATGATGCAAATAATCAAAAAACAGATTATCGCGTTGTAGTGGATCCAAAAGAAGAAGCCTACAGAGATAAGGGTGACCTCTATAAAGGAGAAGAGCTTCTTGGGAATATCTACTTTGCTCCATCTGCTAAAAATCCATTTCGTGTAGCCTATACGAGCTATTTGTGGCTTTCTTATAGTGATGATGATGGGAAAACATGGTCGCAACCAAGAGATATTACACCATCAATTCGCCAAGATTGGATGAAATTTTTAGGAACAGGTCCAGGTACAGGAATTGTGCTTAGAACAGGAGAGCACAAGGGTCGTATCTTAGTTCCTACTTATACCACCAATGCTATCTCCCATCTAAGCGGATCCCAGTCTTCTCGTTTGATTTATTCAGATGACCATGGAGAAACATGGCAGGCTGGAGCTGCTGTCAATGATGATAGGACAGTAGGCGGAAGGAAAATTCATTCCTCAACTATGAATAATAGGAATGCCCAAAATACAGAGTCAGTTGCTGTACAGTTAAATAATGGTGATGTGAAACTCTTTATGAGAGGATTAACGGGTGATTTACAGGTTGCCACAAGTAAAGATGGTGGGCAAACTTGGGACCAGGAAATCAAGAGATACAATCAGGTTAAAGATGTTTATGTCCAAATGGCTGCTATTCACACCATGCACGAAGGAAAAGAATACATCATTTTAACCAATTCAGGAGGACCTAAACGGACGAATGGAATGGCTCATTTGGCTCGTGTAGAGGACAACGGAGACTTGACTTGGTTACATCATAGACCAATTCAAAAAGGAGAGTTTGCCTATAATTCGCTCCAAGAATTAGGAAATGGGGAGTATGGTATCTTGTATGAACACACTGAAAAAGGACAAAATGACTATACCCTATCATTTAGAAAATTTAATTGGGACTTTTTAACAAAAGATCCGGTATATCCAACGAGTGTAACTATCAGGGACGTTCGTAAATTGGAAACAGAAGAAGAGGATGCAGAACAAGGTATCTTAGCTATGCAATTTGATTCTGAGGTACTAGTAAATTCTATTCCGACTTTGACTTTAGCGAATGGACACAAAGCTACCTTCTTGACCCAAGCAGATCAAAAAACTCTACTTTTCACCTTTAATAAAGAAGATGCAGGTCAAGAAATTACAGGTCTACTGGCCGGTAGAATTGACAGTATGCATGATTTACCAGTTACACTAGCTGGCAGTAGAATTCCTGAAGATGCGAAAGAAAATCCTGTCGAGACCATGAATACAGTAAGAGAAAATGTATCTGAGGAGATGACAGAAAGGAAGTCAGAGAAGGATAAATTATCTTTGGGGTCTTCAGATAGAATGGTAGCAAACTCTCCTCTTACTTCTTTTGCTCCTCGTTACCTCCAATCTTATGTAGGAGATGTTATTAAAACTGAGACTAAAGTTCCAATAACGACTGGTTGGAAGCAAGAAAATGGTGCGTGGTATTTTTATACATCTGCTGGTGAAGTGGTGAAAGGCTGGCATCAGGAAGCGGATAAATGGTACTACTTGAGTTCTACTGGTGCGATGGCAACTGGTTGGGTCAGAGATGGTAATCAATGGTATTATTTGAGTGAGAGTGGAGCAATGTCTACTGGCTGGGTTGAATCCAGTGGTGTGTGGTACTATCTCAATGCTAACGGCTCAATGGCAACTGGTTGGGTCAGAGATGGTAACCAATGGTATTATTTGAGTGAGAGCGGAGCAATGTCTACTGGCTGGGTTGAATCCAGTGGTGTGTGGTACTATCTCAATGCTAACGGTTCAATGGCAACTGGTTGGATAAAAGATGGAGACCATTGGTATTATCAGGAATCATCTGGTGCAATGAAGGTAAATCAATGGTTCCAAGTTGGAGACAAATGGTACTATGTCAATGAAAGCGGAAGATTAGCGGTTAATACTATAGTAGATGGTTATAAAGTTAACTCCAATGGGGAGTGGGTCAACTACTAGAACCTTGGATGTTGATGAATAACTGAGACATGTTTTGTCCGTCATAGAGATTAAAAGTTTATTTAGATAGTTTTCGTAGAAATTTCTACTTGAAGAAAAAATCAATTTAGATGGGCTCTTATTGCCGGGTAAATGCCTTGCTAGTCGTAAATAAACTGTATATTTCCGACTTACTTAGGACTGGATACCACTAGTCGCAACTTAACAGTTCGCTTTAAGTGTTAAAATGCATATAGCTAGTTATTGGTTATATGCGTTTTTGTTCTTGATTATTTTATTTCTGTCTTGGAATATAGGTAAAATTATAGTAAAATAAAATTCTGTAAATCATGTTGGTAGATATACAGGAAGAAGAGTGTATTGTTGACAATACAGCACATAGAATCCAACATGTCCTTATACTCAAAAAATCAAAGAGCAAATTAGGAAGCTAGCCGTAGCCTGCTCAAAACACCGTTTTGAGGTTGCAGATAGAACTGATGAAGTCAGCTCAAAACACCGCTTTGAGGTTGTAGATGAAACTGATGAAGTCAGCTCAAAACACCGTTTTGAGGTTGTAGA
>NZ_VMLH01000035.1:0-4955 GCF_013276595.1 Streptococcus sp. 10824 | reverse complement strand
AAAAAACAATTAGCGAATGATTCTGGTAAAAAGAAATGCCACGCTATGAAGGCTCAAGCGATTGTCACAAGTCAAGGGAGAATTGTTTCTTTGGAGATCGCTGTGAACTATTGTCATGATATGAAGTTGTTCAAAATGAGTCGCAGAAATATCGGACAAGCTGGTAAAATCTTGGCTGACAGTGGTTATCAAGGGCTCATGAAGATATATCCTCAAGCACAAACTCCACGTAAATCCAGCAAACTCAAGCCGCTAATAGCTGAAGATAAAGCCTGTAACCATGCGCTATCTAAGGAGAGAATCAAGGTTGAGAATATTTTTGCCAAAGTATAGTAGATTGAAACTAGAATAGTACACATCTACTTCTAAAACATTGTTAGAAATCGATTTGACTGTCCTGATCGATTTGTCCTGTTCTTATTTCATTTCACTATGAAAACGTTTAAAATATTTTCAACAACCTATCGAAATCATCGTAAACGCTTCGGCTTACGAATGAATTTGATTGTTGGTATTATCAATCATGAACTAGGATTCTAGTTTTGCAGGAAGTCTAATCAAGAGGAAAGTAAATGACGATTAAGGTAATTGCGACAGATATGGATGGGACCTTGCTGGATGCTAGAGGCCAGCTTGATCTCCCACGCTTGGAAAAGATTGTGGATCAGTTGGATCAAAGGGGGATTCGTTTTGTCATCGCGACAGGGAATGAAATTCACCGCATGAGGCAACTACTGGAGCACTTGGTGGATCGAGTGGTTCTGGTTGTTGCCAATGGTGCTCATATTTTTGAAAACAATGAATTGATTCAGGCTCAGACTTGGGATGATGCCATTGTCGATAAGGCTTTGGCTCATTTCGAGGGTCGAGCGTGTCAGGATCAATTTGTTGTAACAGGGATGAAGGGTGGTTTCGTCAAGGAAGGTACCATTTTTACAGACCTTGAAAGTTTTATGACTCCAGAAATGATTGAAGAATTCTACCAACGAATGAATTTTGTGGATGAATTAACCTCTGACCTCTTTGGTGGTGTGCTCAAGATGAGTATGGTTGTTGGTGAGGAACGTTTGAATTCGGTATTGGAAGAAATCAATGACCTCTTTGATGGCCGTGTTCGGGCTGTATCGAGTGGCTATGGTTGCATTGATATCCTCCAAGCTGGAATTCATAAAGCATGGGGCTTGGAAGAATTACTCAAGCGTTGGGACTTGAACCCCCAACAAATCATGGCTTTTGGCGATAGTGAAAATGATGTTGAAATGCTTGAAATGGCTGGAATTGCCTATGCGATGGAAAATGCTGATGACAAAGCCAAAGCTGTGGCGACGGCTCTAGCGCCAGCCAATAGCCAAGGAGGAGTTTACCAAGTATTGGAAAACTGGTTAGAAAAAGGAGAATGAAGTAGCAGTACAGTTATTAGAAAATTGGTTACTAAAGGAACAAGAAAAAATCCAAACCAAGTATCGTCACCTAAATCAGGTTTCAGTTGTAGAGCCAGATATTCTTTTTATTGGGGATTCCATTGTCGAATATTATCCTCTGCAGGAGTTGTTTGGGACTTCAAAGACAATTGTCAATCGAGGAATTTGTGGCTATCAGACAGGACTGTTATTAGAGAATCTGGATGCGCATCTGTACGGTGGGGAGGTAGATAAAATTGTCCTTTTAATTGGGACGAACGATATTGGAAAAGATGTGCCTGTGAATGAGGCTCTCAATAATCTCGAAGCTATCATCAATCCATTGCTCGCGATTATCCACTGACTGAGATAAAATTACTTTCCATTTTGCCAGTTAATGAAGGCGAGGAGTATAAGCAGACAGTCTATATCCGCACGAATGAAAAAATTCAGAACAGGAATCACGCCTATCAAGAGCTTGCTTCTGCCTATATGCAGGTGGAATTTTTGTCAGTTTTTGACAGTTTGACAGACCAGGCGAGCCAACTAAAAAAAGAATATACAACTGATGGACTGCACCTCAGTGTTGCTGGTTATCAGGTTTTGACAAAAGCCTTGAAAGGCTATCTTTACTAAATAGCTAAATAAAGTTAAATTTGAGCATAATATCTTGTAAAAAATTCTAAAATCCTTTAAAATAAAAAGTGATGGAGGAATTTATGAATGTAAATCAGATTGTACGGATTATTCCTACTTTAAAAGTTAATAATAGAAAATTAAATGAAACATTTTATATTGAAACCCTTGGAATGAAGGCCTTGTTAGAGGAGTCAGCCTTCCTATCACTAGGGGACCAAACAGGTCTTGAAAAGCTGGTTTTAGAAGAAGCACCAAGCATGCGTACTCGTAAGGTAGAGGGACGAAAAAAACTGGCTAGATTGATTATCAAGGTGGAAAATCCCTTAGAAATCGAGGGACTCTTATCTAAAACAGATTCGATTCATCGATTATATAAAGGTCAAAATGGCTACGCTTTTGAAATTTTTTCACCAGAAGATGATTTGATTTTGATTCATGCAGAAGATGACAGAGCAAGTCTAGTAGAAGTAGGAGAAAAGCCTGAATTTCAAACAGATTTGGCATCAATCTCTTTAAGTAAATTTGAAATTTTCATGGAATTACATCTCTCGACTGATATCGAAAGTTTCTTGGAACCATCTGAAATTGGGGCATCCCTTGATTTTATTCCAGCTCAGGGGAAGGATTTGACTGTGGACAATACGGTTACCTGGGACTTATCTATGCTCAAGTTCTTGGTCAATGAACTAGATATATCAAGTCTTCGCCAGAAGTTTGAGTCTACAGAATATTTTATTCCTAAGTCTGAAAAATTCTTCCTTGGAAAAGATAGAAATAATGTTGAATTGTGGTTTGAAGAAGTATGAAGTGGACCCAGATTATTAAAAAAATAGAAGAACAAATCGAGGCAGGGATTTATCCCGGAGCCTCTTTTGCGTATTTTAAGGACAATCAATGGACGGAGTTCTATATTGGCCAGAGTCACCCAGAGCATGGCTTGCAGACTGAGGCAGGACTAGTTTATGACCTAGCTAGTGTCAGCAAGGTTGTTGGCGTTGGCACCGTTTTTACCTTCTTGTGGGAAAAAGGCAAATTAGATATTGACAGACCGGTAACCGATTTTTTAGCTGAGAGTGATTATCCAGACATCACTATTCGCCAGCTCTTAACCCATACTACAAATCTTGATCCTTTTATTCCCAATCGAGACCTTTTAACAGCTTCTGAATTAAAGGAAGCGATGTTTCATCTCAAGAGACGAAGTCAGCCAGCCTTTCTTTATTCAGATGTCCATTTTTTGCTGTTGGGCTTTATTTTGGAAAGAATCTTTAATCAAGATCTGGATGTGATTTTGCAGGAGCAAGTTTGGAAACCTTGGAAAATGAAGGAAACCCAGTTTGGATCTGTTGAGCTTGCTGTTCCAACAGTTAGAGGTGTAGAGGCAGGCATAGTGCATGATCCTAAGGCTCGTCTCTTGGGCAGACATGCTGGTAGTGCTGGTTTGTTTTCGACTGTAAAGGATTTACAAATCTTTTTAGAACACTATTTAGCAGATGATTTTGCAAGAGATTTGAGTCAAAATTTTTCTCCTTTGGATGACAAGGAACGTTCTTTGGCATGGAATTTGGAAGGAGATTGGCTAGACCATACGGGCTATACAGGTACCTTTATCATGTGGAATCGCCAGAAGCAAGAAGCGGCTATTTTCCTATCAAATCGTACCTATGAAAAGGATGAGAGAGCTCAATGGATTGTAGACCGTAATCAAGTAATGGACTTGATTCGTAAAGAAGAGTAAGGAGAGACATGTCAAATAGTTTAAAAGGGACTTTACTAACAGTTGTGGCAGGGATAGCTTGGGGCTTGTCAGGAACGAGTGGCCAATACCTGATGGCACACGGGATTTCGTCTCTGGTCTTGACCAACTTGCGTCTTCTAATCGCCGGTGGGATTCTTATGCTCTTGGCTTATGCTACTGCAAAGGATAAAATGCTGGCCTTTTTAACGGATAAGAAGAGTTTGCTGTCTCTTCTTATTTTTGCTCTAATTGGTCTATTTCTCAACCAATTCGCCTATCTAACTGCTATTCAGGAGACCAATGCAGGAACCGCGACGGTGCTTCAGTATGTTTGTCCTGTCGGGATTTTGATTTATAGCTGTATCAAGGATAAGGTGGCGCCGACACTGGGAGAGATTGTTTCCATCATATTAGCCATTGGAGGGACCTTCCTGATCGCAACACATGGGCAGTTGGACCAGTTATCTATGACACCTTCAGGTCTGTTCTGGGGTCTCTTTTCTGCTCTGACTTACGCACTTTATATCATTTTGCCCATAGCCTTGATTAAGAAGTGGGGGAGCAGTTTGGTCATTGGTGTGGGAAGGGTCATAGCAGGTTTGGTTGCCCTTCCTTTTACAGGAGTTCTACAGACTGCTATCCCAACTAGTCTTGATTTTCTCCTCGCTTTTGCGGGCATTATCCTTATCGGGACTGTCTTTGCCTATACAGCCTTTCTAAAAGGAGCCAGTCTGATTGGGCCGGTCAAGTCAAGTTTGTTGGCTTCAATTGAGCCAATTTCGGCTGTTTTCTTTGCTTTCCTAATCATGAATGAACAATTTTATCCCATTGATTTTCTTGGTATGGCAATGATATTGTTTGCTGTAACCCTGATTTCTTTGAAAGATTTACTCTTAGAAAAATAAAAAGACTCTTTGTCGTCCGTGACAGAGAGTTTTTGCCTAGTATTTTATACTCAATGAAAATCAAAGAGCAAACTAGGAAACTAGCCGCAGGCTGTACTTGAGTACGGCAAGGTGACGTTGACGCGGTTTGAAGAGATTTTCGAAGAGTATTAATTATTTTCAAGATAAAATTCAAAACGTTCGCCTACATATTGACTTTTTACGTATTCAAATGCAGTACCATCTTCTAGGTAGGAAACCTGAGTCAAACCAAGAATAGCATGTCCTTTTTCA
>NZ_VMLH01000034.1:0-21689 GCF_013276595.1 Streptococcus sp. 10824 | reverse complement strand
TCAGTTCTATCCACAACCTCAAAACAGTGTTTTGAGCTGACTTCGTCAGTCTTATCTACAACCTCAAAGCAGTGCTTTGAGCAGCCTGCAGATTGCTTCCTAGTTTGCTCTTTGATTTTTGTTGATAAAAAGAAATGCTCCTCCACGATGGAAGAGCATTTTTATTGTGATTTTGATTCAGTTTCTGCAGACTCGGGATGGAGTTCTTGGTAACTTGGTGCCTTGAAAAGGTCAGTACTAGTTTTGCCTTGTCGTTGGCTAAAGAGGCTGGTTGACTGACTACCTTTTTCCTGTTCAATCTTTTGCAGAATTGGCAAGGAATTGAGGTAAGAAATACTTTCAGTATCAACTTTTCCAAGATGATCTGCTTGGTAGAAACGTATCAAATCACCAGTTTGAATCTGGTCGCTGATTTTTAGCTGTTGGCTGGCTGCCTGCCGAACGCTTTCTAGTTCAGTTTGAGCTTGTTCATCAAGATTGCTGATTTCAAGACCGCTCTCAGTATAGTAGGTTCGTCCGTCGTAGCTGGTGTATTTTGGTGTGACGAAGGAATTGGCAGTTCGAAAGGCAACGATTTCTTGATGGTCTGGAGACAGAAGGTCTTGCCCAACTTGAAGGAAGGAACTGGACTCAATACCAAGGAGGTGTTCGAGAGTCGGTAAGATATCGATTTGTCCACCGTAGGTATTGATGATTTGTCCTTTTTCATAGCCAGGCATGACCACCATAAAAGGCACTCGTTGCAACATGGCATTGTCGTAATTCGACCAGTTCTCAGAAGTCTTTCCAATCAAGGGTGCCAGCTCAGGATTGCGGGAGTTGGAAATACCATAATGGTCTCCGTAAATGACGATGATGGATTTTTCATAGAGGCCACTTTCTTTGAGATAGTCAAAGAAGGCTTTAATGGCACTGTCCAGATAGTTGGCTGTTTGGAAGTAGCCATTGATTGTTTCATCTTTGGTCTTAGCCAGTGGGAAACCAAGCTCATCGCCAGTCAGATTGCTAGCATAGGGATAGTGATTGGACACCGTGATATACTTGGCATAAAAAGGCTGCTGCAAATGCTCCAGATACTGAATAGAATCTTTCATCATGATTTTATCATTTAAACCATATTGGAAAGAATTGCTACTGTCTTGCTTGGTGAAGTAGGATGCATCAAAGAAGTATTGATAGCCCCATTGTTTGTAGGTCGTATTTCGGTTCCAGAAGGTCCCAATATTACCGTGAAAGACAGCACTTGATTGATAGCCATTTTTTGTTAGGATAAAAGGCGCTGCCTGCTGGGTATTGGTACTTCCATAGTTGACCATAAAGGAACCTTGGTCAAGTCCAAACAAACCAGTCTCTAGCATGGTTTCCGCATCTGAGGTTTTACCAGCCTTGACTTGGTTAAAGATATTCGAAAAGGCTAGTGTAGATTGCGAATGGTAGAGGGAGTTGAGGAAGGGAGTGACTTCATGCTCAGTTCCATCTATGTTGAGTTTATAGTCCAGCAGGAACTGTTGGAAACTCTCCAAGTGGAGATAAATCACATTTTTCCCTTTGGCTAAGCCGAAATAGTCTGGATTAGGTTTAGCCGAATGTTCTTGAATATAATCTGTAATAGGTTGCAGGTCGGTCTCAGAGGCCTTGGCACGTTCCTTGTTGGCACTGTATGATTGGTTGGCACTATAGCCTAAAAAGGCGGGTAAACTAAGGGCGCGAACAACATAATAATTCGAAAATCCTCGCGATAGGAGATCGGGACGCTCAATTTCAGCCAAGAAAAGGTTAGCTGAAAAGAGCAGGGCAGAGAGAGCAGTGATGGCAACACTGGAGCGGAATTTGAAAGGTCTCCTATCCAGCTGGATGAATTTTTTATAGAAAAGGAAAGCCAGCAGTGGGAAATCCATAAAATAGATGAAATCCCAAAAGCGCAGTAACTCTAATTCTGCAGTACCAACAGACACCTTGCTGACCACCTTCATGGTATTAGCCGTGATAAAGTCACTAAATTCTCGATAGTAAAAGACGTTGGAATAAAGCCAAATGAATAACAGGCTATAAATAGCTATACTCAGACCATAAAAGATTTTGGTTGACCGAGCATAGAGGGCTAGAGCTAGCAGGAGTAATCCCAAGGGAAGGGGATTGAAAAAGGCGATAAAGGCAAGGTAATTTCCCTGCAACTTGCCCACTTGAATATCTAAATTAAAGTCAACGGCATAGGCTAATAAGGTTTTGAGCCAATAGAGGATTAAAAGGGTTAGGACAAAACCCAGTCTGGTACCCATGGCTTTTTGGATTTTGTTAAAATTAATTCTCACACATTTACTTCCTAAATTTTTATTAGTATTAGTATACCATTTTTTAAAAGAAGAGTAAAAAAGCAAGGGTAGTTTCTTTTTTGAGAATTGGCTAAAAGTTTGATATAATGGTAGTTATGAATAGAATAAGAGTTAGCAAAAGGGTTGAAAAGAAGCTTGCTAAGGGGCTAGTTTTACTAGAAGCCAGTGATCTTGAGAATGTCAATCTTAAGGATCAGGAAGTAGAAGTGCAGGGTCAAGAAGGAACCTTTCTTGGGACTGCCTACCTTTCTCAGCAAAACAAGGGCTTGGGCTGGTTTGTTAGTAAGGACAAGGTGGCCTTCAATCAAGCTTTCTTTGAAATGCTGTTTAGACAAGCCAAAGAAAAGAGAAGCGCCTACTATCAAGATGATTTGACAACTGCCTTTCGTCTCTTCAACCAAGAGGGAGATGGCTTTGGGGGTCTGACAGTGGACCTTTATGGCGACTATGCTGTCTTTTCTTGGTATAACTCTTATGTTTATCAGATTCGTCAGACCATCTCAGAAGCCTTTAGACAGGTTTTTCCTGAGGTTTTAGGGGCCTATGAGAAGATCCGCTTTAAGGGTTTGGACTATGAATCTACCCATGTTTATGGTCAAGAAGCACCTGACTTTTTCACTGTTTTGGAAAATGGTGTCTTGTATCAAGTCTTTATGAATGATGGCTTGATGACAGGGATTTTCCTAGACCAGCACGAGGTTCGTGGTAGCTTGGTGGATGGATTGGCTATGGGCAAATCCTTGCTCAATATGTTTTCCTATACAGCAGCTTTTTCAGTAGCTGCGACCATGGGAGGAGCAAGTCAGACAACTTCTGTGGACCTAGCCAAACGTTCACGAGAATTGTCTCAAGCGCATTTTCAGGCAAATGGAATCAGCACAGACGACCATCGTTTTGTGGTCATGGATGTCTTTGAATATTTCAAGTATGCCAAACGAAAAGGCTTGACCTACGATGTGATTGTCCTAGATCCGCCTAGCTTTGCTCGGAACAAAAAACAGACCTTCTCTGTGGCCAAGGATTATCACAAGTTGATTTCCCAGAGTCTTGAGATTTTAAATCCAGGAGGGATTATCATTGCTAGTACCAATGCTGCCAATGTTTCCCGTCAGAAATTTACAGAACAAATTGATAAAGGCTTTGCAGGAAGAAGTTACCAGATTTTAAATAAATACGGTCTTCCAGCAGACTTCGCCTATAATAAAAAAGATGAAAGTAGTAATTACCTCAAGGTGATTAGTATGAAGGTTAGTAAATGAAATTAATCGTTTCAGTAATGCCAAGAAGTTTAGAGGAGGCCCAGGCTCTGGATGCCACAAGGTACCTGGATGCCGACATCATTGAATGGCGTGCCGACTATCTGCCTAAAGAAGCGATTTTGCAGGTGGCTCCAGCTATTTTTGAAAAATTCGCAGGTCGTGAGTTGGTTTTCACGCTACGAACTCGCTCTGAAGGGGGAGAAATTGACCTTTCTTCAGAAGAATATATCCATTTAATCAAGGAAGTGGTGCAACTCTATCAACCAGACTATATTGATTTTGAGTACTATAGCTACAAGGATGTTTTTGAGGAAATGCTGGACTTCCCAAATCTCGTTTTGAGTTACCACAATTTCCAAGAAACACCTGAAAATATGATGGAAATCTTGTCAGAGTTGACGAGCCTAAATCCAAAACTTGTCAAGGTTGCGGTGATGGCTCATACGGAGCAGGATGTGCTAGACTTGATGAACTATACACGGGGCTTTAAAACCCTCAATCCTGAGCAGGAATATGTAACTATTTCTATGGGTAAGGTGGGCAAGGTTTCTCGTATCACTGCGGATGTGACTGGTTCGAGTTGGTCTTTTGCCAGTCTGGATGAGGCTAGTGCCCCTGGTCAGATTTCTCTAGCTAGCATGAAAAAAATCAGGGAGATTTTGGATGAAGCTTGATGGCTATACACGTTTAGCTGCAGTTGTTGCCAATCCTATTAAACATTCTATTTCTCCCTTCATCCACAATAGGGCCTTTGAGGCGACAGCTACCAATGGTGTTTATGTTGCTTGGGAGATTGAAGCGAGTGATTTGGCAGAAACAGTAGCCAATATTTGTCGCTACCAGATGTTTGGCATCAATCTGTCCATGCCCTATAAGGAGCAGGTGATTCCTTATTTGGACGGGCTGAGCGATGAGGCGCGCTTGATTGGTGCGGTCAATACGGTTGTCAATGAGAATGGGAATTTGATTGGATATAATACAGATGGCAAGGGATTCTTTAAGAGTTTGCCTTCTTTTACAATTACAGGTAAGAAGATGACCCTGCTGGGTGCAGGTGGTGCGGCCAAGTCCATTATAGCGCAAGCCATTTTGGATGGTGTCAGTCAGATTTCGGTCTTTGTTCGTTCCGTTTCTATGGAAAAAACAAGACCTCACCTAGACAAGTTACAGGAGCAGACAGGCTTTAAAGTGGACTTGTATGCTTTAGAAGATGTTTCGGAACTGCAAGCAAGGATTGCCGATTCGGGCTTACTGGTCAATGCGACTAGTGTGGGCATGGATGGTCAATCATCCCCAGTTCCAGAAAACATCAATCTGACAGAGACTCTCTTGGTCGCAGATATCATTTACCAACCCTTTGAAACGCCATTTTTGAAATGGGCTAGAAGTCAGGGCAATCCAGCAGTCAATGGTCTGGGAATGTTGCTCTATCAAGCTGCAGAAGCTTTTCAACTGTGGACAGGCAAGGAAATGCCGACAGAAGAGATTTGGCAGTCTTTAACAGAAAAATACCAATAAAGAAAGGGAGACTCTCCTATGAAAATCAGAATCGATATTCCTCATCATCCTTATGATATTCAGATTGAAAAAGGTTGTCTGGCTCAGGCTGGTCAATGGTTGCGAGAACTGTGGCAACCACAAAAAGTGCTAATCGTAACAGACAACCATGTAGCTTCTCTTTATGCTGAGAAGGTCAAACTCAGCCTAGAAGATGCTGGTTTTCAGGTAGCTGTTTTTGACTTTTTAGAAGGGGAAGAAAGAAAGAATTTAACTACTGTTCAGAAAGTATATGAATTTCTAGTTAAGCAGGGGTTGACTCGTAGCGATGGAATCGTGGCTCTCGGCGGTGGTGTCGTTGGGGACCTGGCTGGTTTTGTAGCCTCTACCTATATGCGGGGTATTCACTTTGTTCAGATTCCGACCAGTTTAACTGCCCAGGTGGATTCGTCTATCGGTGGAAAGACAGGCGTTAACACTCCATTTGCTAAGAATATGGTGGGTACCTTTGCCCAACCAGATGGGGTTCTGATTGACCCGCTTGTCCTTGAAACGCTTGGAAAAAGAGAGTTGATTGAAGGGATGGGGGAGGTCATCAAGTATGGCTTGATTGAGGATCCAGAACTGTGGGCTCTTTTGACGGAGCTGGATGGTTCTGTTGAGAGCATTCTGGAACATGCAGAGACCTTGATTGAACATTCTTGTCAGGTCAAGCGCAAGATGGTAGTTGAGGATGAGTTGGACAATGGTGTTCGCCTTTACCTCAATTTTGGCCACACCATTGGTCATGCCATTGAAGCAACGGCTGGGTATGGGAAAGTCATGCATGGTGAAGCTGTTGCCATGGGAATGGTGCAGATTTCCAAGGTGGCTGAGGAAAAAGGTCTTATGCCAGAAGGAATAACTCAGTCCATTACAGCTATGTGTCAGAAATTTGGCTTGCCTGTTGACTATGAAAACTGGGATGTTGACAAGCTTTATCAGGCTTTGACTCATGACAAGAAAGCGCGTGGCAACATCTTGAAATTGGTCTTGGTGCCAGAGCTTGGTTCAGCGACCATTCACCCAGTTTCTCTGGAAGAGATGAAAGACTACTTGGTAAAATAAGGAGAGTGTATGAGATATTTAACTGCAGGAGAATCACACGGACCCCGTCTGACAGCTATCATTGAGGGAATTCCAGCTGGGCTTCCTTTGACAGCTGAGGATATCAATGGCGACCTTAAACGCCGTCAGGGTGGCTACGGCCGCGGTGGTCGTATGAAAATTGAGAGCGACCAAGTTATCTTTACTTCGGGCGTTCGCCACGGGAAGACGACAGGGGCGCCTATTACCATGGATGTCGTCAATAAGGACCACCAGAAATGGCTGGACATCATGTCTGCAGAGGACATTGAAGACCGCCTTAAAAGCAAACGAAAAATCACCCATCCTCGTCCAGGTCATGCCGATTTAGTTGGGGGCATCAAGTACCGTTTTGATGATTTAAGAAATTCTTTGGAGCGTTCATCAGCTCGTGAAACCACCATGCGGGTAGCAGTGGGGGCAGTGGCCAAACGCCTCTTGGCTGAGCTGGGTATGGAGATTGCTAATCATGTCGTGGTTTTTGGTGGCAAGGAAATCGATGTTCCTGAGAATCTCACAGTTGCTGAGATTAAGAAACGAGCTGCCCAGTCTGACGTTTCTATTGTCAACCAAGAACGGGAACAGGAAATCAAGGATTATATTGACCAAATCAAGCGTGATGGAGATACCATCGGTGGGGTTGTGGAGACAGTCGTTGGAGGTGTTCCAGTTGGTCTTGGTTCCTATGTCCAATGGGACAGAAAATTGGATGCGCGATTGGCCCAGGCAGTTGTCTCTATCAATGCTTTTAAAGGGGTGGAATTTGGTCTTGGCTTTGAAGCTGGTTATCGTAAAGGCAGCCAAGTCATGGATGAAATTCTCTGGTCTAAAGAAGACGGTTATACCCGCCGTACCAACAATCTGGGAGGTTTTGAAGGTGGTATGACTAATGGGCAACCGATTGTTGTTCGCGGCGTGATGAAGCCCATTCCTACTCTCTACAAACCACTTATGAGTGTGGATATCGAAACCCATGAACCCTACAAGGCAACAGTCGAAAGAAGTGATCCGACCGCTCTTCCAGCAGCAGGAGTGGTTATGGAAGCCGTTGTGGCAACGGTTCTGGCACAAGAAATCCTTGAAAAATTCTCATCAGACAATCTAGAGGAATTAAAAGAAGCGGTAGCCCAACACCGAGATTATACAAAGAACTATTAAGGAGTTCCTATGGCAAAAACAATCTATATCGCAGGTCTTGGTTTGATTGGTGCCTCTATGGCGCTTGGTATCAAACGCGATCATCCAGATTATGAAATTTTAGGGTATAATCGCAGTCAAGCTTCGAGAGATATTGCCTTGAAAGAAGGCATGATTGACCGTGCAACGGATGATTTTGCCAGTTTTGCTCCTTTGGCAGATATCATCATTCTCAGCTTGCCAATCAAACAAACCATTTCCTTTATTAAGGAGTTGGCCAACTTGGACTTGAAAGAAGGTGTCATTATTTCAGATGCTGGTTCGACTAAGTCAGCCATTGTAGATGCGGCGGAGAACTATTTAGCTGGCAAGTCTGTTCGCTTTGTCGGAGCCCATCCCATGGCTGGTAGTCACAAGACAGGGGCTGCTTCTGCGGATGTCAATCTTTTTGAAAATGCCTATTATATCTTTACACCTTCAAGCCTGACAAGTCAGGACACGCTTAAGGAAATGAAGGATCTGCTTTCAGGTCTTCATGCCCGTTTTATCGAGATTGATGCCCAGGAGCATGATTGTGTGACTTCTCAGATTAGCCATTTCCCTCATATTCTGGCTTCTAGTCTCATGGAGCAGACTGCGGTCTATGCTCAAGAACATGAGATGGTAAGGCGCTTTGCGGCCGGTGGTTTTCGAGATATGACCCGAATTGCGGAAAGCGAGCCGGGTATGTGGACCTCTATTCTCTTGTCCAATCGTGAGACTATTCTAGACCGAATTGAGGATTTTAAGGAACGTTTGGAAGCGATTGGTCAGGCCATTAGTAAGGGGGATGAAGAGCAAATTTGGAACTTTTTTAACCAAGCGCGTGAACAACGCCAGACCATGGAAATCCATAAGCGTGGTGGTGTGGATAGCTCTTACGACCTCTATGTTGACGTTCCTGATGAAGAAGATGTCATCCTGCGGATTTTGGAACTGCTACGTGGAACTTCCTTGGTTAACATCCACATCAACGAGGAAAATCGTGAAGATATTCACGGAATCCTACAAATTTCATTTAAAAATGCTCAAGACTTGGAACGAGCCGAGCATCTCATAACAGAAAATACCGACTACACAGTCGTTGTCAAATAAGGAGAAAATTATGCCAAATATTTACGATAGTGCAAACGAACTCAGTCGCGGTCTACGCGAATTACCAGAATACAAGGCTGTTAAAGCAGCTAAAGATGCGATTTCAGCAGATGCTGAGGCGAGCAAAATCTTTACAGAATATGTTGCTTTCCAAGAGGAAATTCAAAGACTGGCTCAGACAGGTCAAATGCCAGACGCTTCTTTCCAAGCTAAGATGGAAGGCTTTGGCAAGCAGATTCAAGGGAATGGCCTCTTATCAGAATTCTTTACCAAGCAACAACAATTGGCCATTTACCTTTCTGACATTGAAAAAATTGTTTTCGAACCAGTTTCAGAATTGCTAAAATAAGAAAATAACTATCATAAAGTCAGGAATTTTTAAGGAATTTCTGGCTTTTTATGATAAAATAGGTAAAAGTATTGCAAGTATGAGGTTCAGTATGAAACTAAAAACAAACATTTGCCACTTACATGGCAGTATCCGCGTTCCAGGTGACAAGTCTATCAGCCACCGTTCCATTATCTTTGGAAGTTTGGCTGAGGGTGAGACCAAGGTTTATGATATTCTGCGAGGTGAAGACGTTCTTTCGACCATGCAGGTTTTTCGTGACCTTGGTGTTGAAATTGAGGACAAAGATGGGGTTATTACCATTCAAGGTGTGGGTATGGAAGGCTTAAAAGCTCCGCAAAATGCCCTTGATATGGGAAATTCTGGTACCTCGATTCGCCTGATTTCAGGTGTCCTTGCAGGTGCAGATTTTGAAGTAGAAATGTTTGGAGACGACAGTCTTTCCAAACGTCCTATGGATCGTGTGACGATTCCTCTGAAAAAAATGGGCGTTAGCATTTCGGGACAAACTGAGCGAGACCTGCCTCCTCTTCACTTAAAAGGGACGAAAACCCTAAGACCTATTCAGTATGAGTTGCCAATTGCCTCTGCCCAAGTCAAGTCAGCCTTGATCTTTGCGGCCTTGCAGGCTCAGGGGGAGTCAGTGATTATCGAAAAAGAGTGCACCCGTAATCATACTGAAGATATGTTGCAACAATTTGGTGGCCATTTAAGTGTGGAGGGCAAGAAAATCACAGTCCAAGGGCCACAAAAATTGACAGGACAGAAGGTGGTCGTACCAGGAGATATTTCCAGTGCAGCCTTTTGGTTAGTCGCAGGTTTGATTGTTCCAAACTCTCGTCTAGTGCTGCAGAATGTGGGTATCAACGAAACGCGCACCGGTATTATTGATGTCATTCGCGCCATGGGTGGAAAATTGGAAATGACTGAAATTGACCCAGTCGCTAAATCTGCTACCTTGACTGTTGAGTCTTCAGACTTGAAAGGAACAGAGATTGGCGGTGCCTTGATTCCACGTTTGATTGATGAATTGCCCATTATCGCTCTACTTGCGACCCAAGCCCAAGGTGTAACAGTTATCAAGGATGCTGAGGAACTTAAGGTCAAGGAAACAGACCGCATTCAGGTGGTGGCAGACGCCCTGAATAGTATGGGAGCAGATATCACACCTACAGCAGATGGAATGATTATCAAAGGAAAATCCGCTCTTTACGGTGCTAGAGTCAATACGTTTGGAGACCACCGAATTGGCATGATGACAGCCATCGCAGCTCTCTTGGTTGCAGATGGAGAAGTGGAACTTGATCGGGCAGAAGCCATCAATACCAGCTATCCTAGCTTCTTTGATGATTTGGAGAACTTGACTCATGGCTAAGGTGTTACTAGGCTTTATGGGTGCTGGCAAATCGACTATTGCAAGAGGTTTAGACCCAGACTACCTTGATATGGATGCTCTGATAGAGAAGCGTTTAGGTATGTCCATTGCGGAATTTTTCGCGGAAAAGGGCGAAGCGGCCTTTCGTCAGGTAGAGTCAGAAGTCCTAGCTGATTTACTACAAACAGACCAAGTCGTGTCAACTGGAGGAGGAGTGGTTATTTCTCAGAGAAATCGTGACTTACTCAAGACTAATACAGATAACATCTACCTGAAAGCAGATTTTGAAACCCTCTACCAACGTATCGCAGCTGATAAGGATAATCAGCGCCCGCTTTTTCTAAATAATAGCAAGGAAGAACTTGCAGCTATTTTCCAAGAAAGACAGGTTTGGTATGAGGAAGTGGCTAGTCGGATTTTGGATGTGACCAAGCTAAGTCCGGAGGAAATTATAGAGGAACTAAGATGAAAATTGCTTATCTAGGTCCCAAGGGATCATTTTCACACCATGTTGTGCAGACAGCTTTTCCTAATGAGGAATTGCAGGCTTTTGCCAACATTACAGATGTCATCAAGGCTTATGAGCAAGGATTAGTGGACTATTCTGTGGTGCCAGTTGAAAACTCTATTGAGGGTAGTGTTCATGAAACCTTGGACTATCTTTTTCATCAGGCTCACATCCAAGCAGTAGCAGAAATCGTTCAGCCTATTCATCAGCAGTTGATGGTGGTTCCAGGCCATACTAAGATTGAAAAGATTTTTTCACATCCACAGGCCTTGGCTCAAGGAAAGAAATTCATCGATGAACAATATCCAGAGGCTCAAATCGAGGTAACAGCTAGTACAGCTTATGCGGCCCGTTTTATTTCCGAACATCCAGACCAGCCCTTTGCAGCAGTTGCACCTAGAAGTTCTGCTGAAGAATATGGATTGGAACTGATTGCCGAGGATATTCAGGAAATGGAAGCCAATTTCACACGTTTCTGGGTTCTAGGAGCTGAAAAGCCTTCTATTCCCTTGCAAGCACAAACTGAAAAGATGAGTTTGGCCTTGACATTACCTGACAACCTTCCAGGTGCACTTTATAAGGCCCTGTCGACCTTTGCTTGGCGAGGAATTGACTTGACAAAAATTGAAAGTCGTCCACTCAAGACAGCACTGGGTGAATACTTTTTCATTATCGATGTGGATTATACCGATAAGGACTTGGTCCACTTTGCCCAAAAAGAATTAGAAGCGATTGGAATCCAGTATAAAATTCTGGGTGCCTATCCTATTTATCCAATATCAGACCATGGAAAGGAGAGAAGATGAGTAAAGAAAATCCCTTAAGTCATCATGAGCAGTTGCGTTATGATTATTTGCTAAAAAATATTCATTATCTCAATGAGAGAGAAAAAAATGAGTTTGCCTATTTGCAAGAAAAGCTAACTCTTGCTAGGGGAAATAGTAGCTCTAGCTTGGAACAAGAAAGAGAAGAGCAGGTTGACTTACCAAGCTATGCGAACCGGAGTCGCTCACAATCCAAATCACAAGCACTCTCTTTCCCTCCAAAAAAGAAAAGACGGAAGCTCCGTCTTAAACGAATTTTTATGGTGATTTTTTCACTTTTGGTCTGTGTGGCTTTGGCCATGGTATTCATGTTTTTGCGTGGTTACCAAGATGCTAGCGCAAAGAAAACTGCTGATGCTAAGGCAGCACAGGTTCAAGTCTTTAATGGTCAGGACACTAGAGATGGAGTTAATATTTTGATCATGGGGACAGACGGTCGAATCGGTCAAAATAGTGCTGAGACGCGGACGGACTCTATTATGGTATTAAATGTTGGCGGCTCAGATAAGAAAATGAAGCTGGTCAGCTTCATGCGTGACAATTTGGTTTATATAGACGGTTACAGCCAAGTCATTAAAGGTAGAAAACAGACGGATAACAAGTTAAACGTAGCCTATGAGTTAGGAGAACAAGAGGGGCAAAAAGGGGCAGAAATGGTTCGTCAAGTCTTGAAAGATAATTTTGACTTGGACATTAAGTACTATGCCTTGGTTGATTTTCAGGCCTTTGCAACAGCGATTGACACACTTTTCCCTGATGGGGTGACAATTGATGCTCAATTTTCAACATTGAATGGGCGCCCACTAACAGAAGCTACAGTCGGAGATGATTTACACGCTACTGAGACTGAGTCTCCAACCCAAACCATCAAAGTCGGAAAACAGCAGATGAACGGTTCAACCTTGCTCAATTATGCTCGTTTCCGTGATGACGATGAGGCGGATTACGGCCGTACAAAAAGACAGCAACAAGTTTTAACAGCAATTTTAGAGCAAATTAAAGATCCCACTAAACTTTTCACTGGTTCTGAAGCTCTTGGAAAGGTTTTTGCTATGACCTCAACCAATGCACCCTATACTTTCCTTCTAACAAACGGTTTATCTGTTTTGGATGGAGCAAAAAATGGTATTGAAAAATTGACGATTCCAGAACTGGGTGACTGGGTAGATGCCTATGATGTTTATGGAGGTTTGGGCTTGCTTGTCGATCAAAACAAATATCAGAATAAATTGTCTCAGATGGGTTTGAGATAAGATAAGACAGAAAAATCAAAGTTTGATAGCTATTTGGATAGCAGTCAGGCTTTGATTTTTTACAGTCTGCAATAGATTTTCACCCCCTATTTGTGGTATAATGAAACGATACGATAGAAAGAATAATGAACAATATGACTGATTTAAAAGCAATTCAGGCTCGTAGTCTGGAGATGGCTGAATATTTTGTTGCCTTTTGCAAGGAACATGATTTACTTTGTTATCTCTGTGGGGGAGGTGCTATTGGTGCCCTTCGAAACAAGGGTTTTATTCCTTGGGATGACGACCTAGACTTTTTTATGCCTCGTAAGGATTATGAGAAATTAGCAGAATTATGGCCTCGTTATGCAGATGAGCGTTATTTCTTGTCAAAGAGTAACAAGGATTTTGTAGACCGCAATCTTTTTATTACCATTCGTGACAAGGAAACTACCTGTATCAAACCTTACCAGCAGGATTTGAATTTACCACATGGTCTGGCCTTGGATGTGTTGCCTTTGGATTATTATCCGAAAAATCCAGCTGAGAGAAAGAAACAGGTTCGCTGGGCTTTGATTTATTCACTCTTTTGTGCCCAAACTATTCCAGAAAAGCATGGCGCACTTATGAAATGGGGAAGCCGTATTTTACTGGGTGTGACTCCAAAATCTCTCCGTTATCGCATTTGGAAAAAAGCTGAGAAAGAAATGACTAAGTATGATTTGGCTGAGAGCGATGGCATCACAGAATTATGCTCAGGTCCTGGCTACATGAGAAATAAGTACCCAATCGCATCTTTTGAAGACAATCTTTTCTTACCATTTGAAGGGACAGAGATGCCTATTCCAGTTGGCTACGATGCCTATCTCAGCACTGCTTTTGGAGATTATATGACGCCACCACCAGCAAATAAGCAAGTACCGCATCATGATGCTGTCATCGCTGATATGGATAAGTCTTATACAGAATACAAGGGAGAATATGGTGGCTAAGAAAAAAATCTTATTTTTTATGTGGTCTTTTTCTCTCGGGGGTGGAGCAGAGAAGATTCTGTCGACAATTGTTTCAAATCTGGATCCAGAAAAGTATGATATTGATATTCTTGAAATGGAGCACTTTGACAAGGGATACGAATCTGTTCCCAAGCATGTAGGCATTTTAAAATCCCTTCAAGATTATCGCCAAGCTAGATGGTTACGAGCTTTTTTGTGGAGAATGAGAATTTATTTTCCAAGGCTGACTCGTCGCTTGCTTGTAAAAGATGACTATGATGTTGAAGTTTCTTTTACCATTATGAATCCACCACTGTTGTTTTCTAAAAGAAAAGAAGTCAAGAAAATCTCTTGGATTCATGGAAGTATCGAAGAACTTCTTAAGGATAGCTCTAAAAGAGAATCACATAGAAGCCAGTTGGATGCTGCGAATACAATTGTAGGGATTTCAAAAAAGACCAGCAATTCTATCAAGGAAGTTTATCCAGATTATGCTTCTAAATTACAGACAATCTACAATGGATATGATTTTCAGACTATTCTAGAAAAATCTCAAGAGAAGATCGATATCGAGATTGCTCCTCAAAGTATCTGTACTATCGGACGGATTGAGGAAAATAAGGGTTCTGACCGTGTAGTGGAAGTGATACGATTATTACACCAAGAGGGAAAAAACTATCACCTTTACTTTATAGGTGCTGGTGGTATGGAAGAAGAACTGAAAAAACGGGTCAAAGAGTATGAGCTTGAGGACTATGTACATTTCCTTGGTTATCAAAAAAATCCTTACCAGTATTTGTCTCAGATGAAGGTCCTCTTGTCTATGTCTAAACAAGAAGGTTTTCCTGGAGTGTATGTGGAGGCCTTGAGTCTGGGTCTTCCTTTTGTCTCTACGGATGTCGGAGGGGCTGAGGAATTATCCCAAGAAGGACGATTTGGACAAATCATTGAGAGCAATCAAGAGGCAGCTCAGGCGATTACTAATTACATGACTTCTGCCTCAAACTTTGATGTCGATGAGGCTAGCCAATTCATTCAACAATTCACAATTGCCAAACAAATCGAACAAGTAGAAAAACTATTAGAGGAGTAGCATGGAAACTGCATTAATTAGTGTCATTGTGCCAGTCTATAATGTGGCGCAGTACCTAGAAAAATCGATAGCTTCCATTCAGAAGCAGACCTATCAAAATCTGGAAATTATTCTTGTTGATGATGGTGCAACAGATGAAAGTGGTCGCTTGTGTGATTCAATCGCTGAACTAGATGACAGGGTGTCAGTACTTCATAAAAAGAATGAAGGATTGTCACAAGCACGAAATGATGGAATGAAGCAGGCTCAGGGGGATTATCTGATTTTTATTGACTCAGATGATTATATCCATCCAGAAATGATTCAGAGCTTATATGAGCAATTAGTTCAAGAAGATGCGGATGTTTCGAGCTGTGGTGTCATGAATGTCTATGCTAATGATGAAAGCCCACAGTCAGCCAATCAGGATGAGTATTTTGTCTGTGATTCTCAAACATTTCTAAAGGAATACCTCATAGGTGAAAAAATACCAGGAACGATTTGCAATAAGCTAATCAAGAGAGAGATTGCAACTGCCCTATCCTTTCCAAAGGGATTGATTTACGAAGATGCCTATTATCATTTTGATTTAATCAAGTTGGCCAAGAAGTATGTGGTTAATACCAAACCCTATTATTACTATTTCCATAGAGGGGATAGCATTACGACCAAACCCTATGCAGAGAAGGATTTAGCCTATATTGATATCTACCAAAAGTTTTATAATGAAGTTATGAAAAACTATCCTGATTTGAAAGAGGTTGCTTTTTTCAGATTGGCCTATGCCCACTTCTTTATTCTGGATAAGATGTTACTAGATGATCAGTATAAACAATTTGAAGCCTATTCTCAGATTCATCGTTTTTTAAAAGGCCATGTCTTTGCTATTGCTAGGAATCCAATTTTCCGTAAGGGGAGAAGAATTAGTGCTTTGGCTCTATTCATAAATATTTCCTTATACCGATTCTTATTACTAAAAAATATTGAAAAATCTAAAAAATTACATTAGAACGGGGGTGAGCAAGTGATTGATGGAAAACGATTGTTATTTAGTTTGACCATAGTCAGTTATGCCTTGACGCTAGTAAGTGGAATTGTGTATCTGTTTAATAATAATAATGTTAGCTTACTTTCTACTTTATTGTTCTTGTTGGTTAGTAGCTTAATTGCCTGCTGGAATGATATCAAGTATTACTTAATCCATTTTATTTTCTATTTAACCATTTTTGTCTTTCTGGTATCAAGACCAACCATTGATTATTTTAGGGATGGCGCTCTGGATACCTATCATCCCATAGCCTATCGCTTTGCCTTTATAGTCGTCATGGTTTCGATTCTGGGCTTGACGACAGGAGGTATCCTAGCTCGTTACTTCATAGCTAGGAAGAAAATAAAAGTAGCAAATATAGGAAGTTCTCTAAAAGAGGTTTATACCAAGCGGTTACGCTTTGTATCACTAGGAGTTTTTCTTCTAACCTATCCTTTCTATTTCATTCGGTTATTTGAACGACTCCTGTATCGCTTGCAGACTTCCTACTATGCCTACTATGCAAATTTTGAAAGTAAACTGCCTTATTTTACCTATATCTTATCAACATTTACGGTCTATGCAATGTGTATGTATTTGGCAACCAAGCCAAAGAAATGGCAGGCCACAGCAGTGCTTATCTCCTTTATTGCAGCCAATACTATTCATTTGGCAATCGGGACACGAAATCCTTTTATTTTAAGTATTTTATTTGCTTTTGTTTATTACTTTATGCGGGAGCAAACAGAAAAGGGAAAATGGATTGGGTTTAAAGAAAAGTTAGCGATTTTTGTAGGTTCTCCTATTCTCATGTTAGCGATGGGAGTGCTCAATTATGTACGGGATAATGTCCAAGTTTCCCATACAGGTTTCTGGGATATCTTACTTGACTTTATCTATAAACAAGGAACTAGTTTTGGTGTTCTGGCTCGAGGTTTTCTATTTAACAGTAGCCTCCCTTACCGAGATTTCCGTAATTTTACTTTTGGTCCTGTTCTTGATTATTTTGCAAGGGGGAGTTTGGGGGCAATTTTCGGAGGAAAAGCCTTTGAGCATACAACCAATAGTGTGGAATTGGCTATTGATAGTAATAGTTATGCCCATAATCTATCCTATCTTGTCTTGAACAAGGAATATTTAAAAGGACATGGTATCGGAAGTAGCTATATCATGGAGTTGTATACAGACTATGGTATGATAGGAGTCTTTCTACTTAGTCTCTTACTCGGTGTCTTATTTATAGCCATGCTGCAAGTAGCCTATCGCTCAAGGACAATCCTATTTGCTTTATCCCTACTCATCTTGAATAATCTATTCTTTATGCCAAGAAGCAGCTTTTCAGAAAGTTTCTTCAATTTATTTACAATGCAATTCTGGGGAATTGTTCTTGTGATGATATTCGTAGCAAAAATACTTACAAAAGAAAACCAGTATCTACTAAACAAAGGAGAAAAAAATCATGTTTGAACATTATTCAGTAGCTGATTTATTTGCAAATCTTTATAAAAAACGAAAAGTAAATATTTTAGCTCTCATCGTTTTATTTGCTCTCATTGCTGTACCATTTACAATTAAAGCAGTTAGGAATAAAAACACTGTCAAAGATACAACAAGTTATTCAACTTATCTTAGCTATAAAATCACTCCTCCAGAAGACTCAGCTAAAACAATTTTGAATCATCAAATTGGTGGTTATAGTGATTTTTATGGGAAATTGATTGATGGTAATTTGAATGGAGCTTATCTTTTCAATGATGTAGAGCCCAGTGAGTTGAAAAAAATTGCCAGTGAATTAGACACGACAGAGACAACCTTGAAAAATTCAACGAATGATTATTGGTGGAAAAAATTGACCGTCTACTATATGATTGACGATGCAGGGGTTGGTGTGAAAATTTTGACATCAAGTAAAGATGCTAATGATTTGTTAGAGCGAAAAATTGATGGATTGATTGAGAAATTTAAACACACTTTTGCAAATGTAAAAATTGAAAAATTGGAAACCATCAACTCTAAAGAATTGAATGCAAACGGTGAGACAGCGCTTGGATTGAATGTGAAGAATTTGATTCTCCGTTTAGCTGTTATTGGAGTAGTCTGTGTGATTTTGGTTGTGATGGGAAATGTATTGGTTTATCTCTTTAATCCAACAATCAATAGAGCAGGTGATTTTTCTCCGTATCAAATTGATTTTGTAACAGAGATTACAACAATTGCTAACCTAGCAGATGTCTTGTCATACAAAAATGCTGGACAAGAATTAACAATCGTTAGCTCAAATAAAGCTATCCTAGATAAATTGAAACAGAGTCAAGAGGCTTTAAAAGGAATGCATTTTGTAGATTTACAGGATGTATCATCTCTTTTGGAAAGAGATACAGTCCTTCTTGTTGAAGAGTACGGAGTGACTCGTTATAAGAAATTTGAACAAAGTCTTCAAATTCTTAGAAACTTAAATCGTTCTATCCTCGGTGTAGCAACCTTTAAACTATAAGCTTTCTGATGTATTAGGTCTTCAAAGTCGAACAAGAAGTTTGATTTTGAAGGCTTTTTCTATCTGTCTGCAGAAATTTTCTCTTGGAGTCTCCTATAGAAAGACCCTAGGGAAAATCTATCCGTATAGAGGAGCCTTCTTTTGATAAAATCGTAAAAATCTAGTATAATAGATAGAACTGAAAGTATGAGGTTACTAGCAATGAAAATGAAACAAATTAGTGATACAACTTTGAAAATCACGATGTCTTTAGAGGATTTGATGGATCGTGGCATGGAGATTGCTGACTTTCTTGTCCCTCAAGAAAAAACAGAAGAGTTTTTTTATGCTATCTTGGATGAGTTAGAGATGCCTGATAGCTTTCTAGATACAGGTATGTTGAGCTTCCGTGTGACTCCAAAACCTGATAAGGTTGATGTCTTTGTAACCAAATCAAAGATTGACCAAAATCTAGATTTTGAAGATTTATCGGATTTACCAGATATGGAAGAATTGGCTCAAATGTCGCCAGATGAGTTTATTAAAACCTTAGAAAAGAGCATCGCAGACAAAACTAAGGATGATATCGAAGCGATTCAATCTTTAGAGCAAGTCGAAGCCAAGGAAGAAGAGCAGGAGCAGGCTGAACAAGAAGCTGAGAGTAAGAAAGAACCTTACATCTACTACATCCTTTCTTTTGCTAAGTTGGCTGACTTGGTGGCTTTTGCTAAGACAGTGACTTTTGAGATGGAAACTTCTGAACTCTACAAGATGAATGAGCGCTATTATTTGACCATTTTAGTGGATATTGAAAATCATCCAAGTCCATATCCAGCTTGGCTGTTGGCCCGTATGCGCGAGTTTGCGGACGATAGTGATATCAGTCGTTCAGTCTTGCAGGAGTATGGCCAAGTCTTGATGAATCACGATGCAGTGACCAATCTGCAAAAGATTGGATAATCACTTCTGGAAAATTATTTCTAGATTTTAGGAAGAGCGAATCATCAGATTCGTTTTTTCTTTTCTAGATTGAAATAGTGATTTACTATGATAGGAATTTTCACAAAATTCTGTTATAATGGCTATATTAGAAAATTTCGAGGAGATAAAGATGACAGTTAAAATTGCTTTACTAGGATTTGGTACCGTTGCAAGTGGTGTGCCTTTCCTCCTAAAGGAAAATGGAGAAAAAATCAATCAATCAGCACATTCAGAGATTGAAGTTGCTAAGGTATTGGTCAAGGATGAAGATGAAAAGAATCGCTTACTTGCAGCAGGGAATGACTTTAACTTTGTAACCAATGTGGATGATATTTTATCAGATCAAGACATTACAATCGTAGTGGAATTGATGGGGCGTATCGAACCTGCTAAAACCTTTATCACTCGTGCCTTGGAAGCTGGAAAACACGTTGTTACTGCTAACAAGGACCTTTTGGCTGTCCATGGCGCAGAATTGCTAGAAATCGCTCAAGCTAACAAGGTAGCACTTTACTACGAAGCAGCAGTTGCTGGTGGGATTCCAATTCTTCGTACTTTAGCAAATTCCTTGGCTTCTGATAAAATTACGCGCGTGCTTGGAGTAGTCAACGGAACTTCTAACTTCATGATGACCAAGATGGTGGAAGAAGGTTGGTCTTACGATGATGCTCTTGCGGAAGCACAACGTCTAGGATTTGCAGAAAGCGATCCGACGAATGACGTAGATGGGATTGATGCAGCCTACAAGATGGTTATTTTGAGCCAATTTGCCTTTGGCATGAAGATTGCCTTTGATGATGTAGCCCACAAGGGAATCCGCAATATCACACCAGAAGACGTAGCTGTAGCTCAAGAGCTTGGTTACGTAGTGAAATTGGTTGGTTCTATTGAGGAAACTTCTTCAGGTATTGCTGCAGAAGTGACTCCAACCTTCCTACCTAAAGCGCACCCACTTGCTAGTGTGAATGGCGTAATGAACGCTGTCTTTGTAGAATCTATCGGTATTGGTGAGTCTATGTACTACGGACCAGGTGCGGGTCAAAAACCAACTGCAACAAGTGTTGTAGCTGATATTGTCCGTATCGTTCGTCGTTTGAATGATGGTACCATTGGCAAAGACTTCAACGAATATAGCCGTGACTTGGTCTTGGCAAATCCTGAAGATGTCAAAGCAAACTACTATTTCTCAATCTTGGCTCCAGACTCAAAAGGTCAGGTCTTGAAGTTGGCTGAAATCTTCAATGCTCAAGATATTTCCTTTAAGCAAATCCTTCAAGATGGCAAAGAGGGTGACAAGGCGCGTGTCGTTATCATCACACACAAGATTAATAAAGCCCAGCTTGAAAATGTCTCAGCTGAATTGAAGAAGGTTTCAGAATTCGACCTCTTGAATACCTTCAAGGTGCTAGGAGAATAAGATGAAGATTATTGTACCTGCAACCAGTGCCAATATCGGGCCAGGTTTTGACTCGGTCGGTGTAGCTGTAACCAAGTATCTTCAAATTGAGGTCTGCGAAGAACGAGATGAGTGGCTGATTGAGCACCAGATTGGCAAATGGATTCCACATGATGAGCGTAATCTCTTGCTCAAAATCGCTTTGCAAGTTGTACCAGACTTGCAACCAAGACGCTTGAAAATGACCAGTGATGTCCCTTTGGCGCGCGGTTTGGGTTCTTCCAGCTCGGTTATCGTTGCTGGGATTGAACTAGCCAACCAACTGGGTCAACTCAACTTATCAGACCATGAAAAATTGCAGTTAGCGACCAAGATTGAAGGGCATCCTGACAATGTGGCTCCAGCCATTTATGGTAATCTCGTTATTGCAAGTTCTGTTGAAGGGCAAGTCTCTGCTATCGTAGCAGACTTTCCAGAGTGTGATTTTCTAGCTTACATTCCAAACTATGAATTACGTACTCGCGACAGCCGTAGTGTCTTGCCTAAAAAATTGTCTTATAAGGAAGCTGTTGCTGCAAGTTCTATCGCCAATGTAGCGGTTGCTGCCTTGTTGGCAGGAGACATGGTGACCGCTGGGCAAGCAATCGAGGGAGACCTCTTCCATGAGCGCTATCGTCAGGACTTGGTAAGAGAATTTGCGATGATTAAGCAAGTGACCAAAGAAAATGGGGCCTATGCAACCTACCTTTCTGGTGCTGGGCCGACAGTTATGGTTCTGGCTTCTCATGACAAGATGCCAAGGATTAAGGCAGAATTGGAAAAGCAACCTTTCAAAGGAAAACTGCATGACTTGAGAGTTGATACCCAAGGTGTCCGTGTAGAAGCAAAATAAAGAATAGAAGATAGGATGGGGAAACTCTTGACCAGAGGGTTTCATATCCTTTTTGTGAAAAGAAGTTTATACTCAATGAAAAT
>NZ_VMLH01000033.1:0-27570 GCF_013276595.1 Streptococcus sp. 10824 | reverse complement strand
GAGCTGAGGGGATTGAACAGGGCATCGAAAAAGGTTTAGAACAAGGACTTGAACGTGGAAAACTTTTTGCCTTTCTGGATATGGTTCGCCAAGAACTTCTGACTTCCGAGGTTGCCAGCCATCAGCTGGGTATGAGCGTCGCTGAGTTTGAGTCGCTATTGAAAAAACATTACAAATAAGACCTAAAAAAATACAGAGAAACCAGCAAAGACAAGGTTCGCAAAGCATGGTTGGAGTTTTTTGGGAATAAACCTTTTACCCAGGAACCCGAGCGAGCCATCAGCCAAGCAGATCAACTGCTGGACTACAAGAGCTGGTCCGAGGAGGACAGGGAGATGTTTAGTGAACAACGCAGACGCGAAGAACAAGCCTTGTTAGCACAGGACTATGCCTTGGAACAAGCTGAGGAAAAAGGGTTGGAACGCGGTCGTGCAGAAGGGATTGAACAGGGTTTAGAGCGTGGTCACATGATTACAGCCTATGAGAATGTGGCTCTCTGGCATGAACACGACATTTCCCACTCATCAGCTGAGCGTATCATCACACCTGATACGACCATCTTGATTGACTACATGCTCAACCGTTTTGGAAATATCGTCAAGAACTTGACGGTCTTACCAGAAAACATGATCCGCAACATGAACGCGACTTTTGGTCTGATCTTTAGCCAACGTGCCATGTTGACCTTGATTGAACAAGGCATGACCCGTGAGCAAGCCTATGACTTGGTACAACCAAAAACAGCCTACTCTTGGGACAAGCAAGTAGACTTCAAACTACTTCTGGAAGCAGATCCAGAGGTGACATCACGTTTGACACAAGAGGAAATCGATGAGATTTTCAACCATCTTTACTATACCAAACGAGTGGAGCCTATCTTTGAACGTCTAGGATTAGGATAATTAGAAAAAATCGAATTTCTATGACTCCATTTATAGGAGTAGCAGAACTTCGATTTTTATGTTATATCAAAGCCCTTTGCTAAAAAATATAATAGATTGAAACTAGAATAGTACACCTCTGCTTCTAAAACATGGTTAGAAATCGATTTGATTGTCCTGATTGATTTGTCCTATTTCATTTTACTATAGAACCGTCCCATAAGGAGGGAGATTGGAAAATCTCCAGACTAGAGAAGTCAGCGACTTTTTTTGAATCTTGTTCCTTAAAGCTAGTCGTCTTTTTCAAGTGACCTGAATCTGCTTTAAAGCTGCCCTACTGAAGGGAGAGCACAATCAAACTGTGCCGCAATTTCCCTGAAAGCAGCCTCGAGATGAGCCTCTACAAAAGCTTTCAATTCCTCTATTCTATAAGGAAGCTTTCGATTTTTGATGACTGGCTCTTTCCGCTCTCAGTGTCCTTGTTCACCTCATTTCTTTTCCTAGCTGAAGAGAGTTCTGAGACCAAGATCAAAAACTTTGGCTGCCTCGGCAGGTCTGTGTTCTTTTTTGATGCCATCCAATGCTCCTTGTTTAAAATCAGTAGGCTAGGCCATGGCTTTCTGATAACCTGCTTGTTTAAAACTGAGCAGCTATAGTAAGTGGTCAAGACTAGTCAAGTAGTCAGGAGAGGTAAGGAGCCGCTATCTTCTGTTCTATGGCAAGCAATCAGAATAGTTAGTGATATCACTGGCAGTTTCTCTTTTTTAGGCTCTTTGCATGTTGTCATCTTCAAATGATGCCAATGAAAAAGGCGCAACCCCTTACATTTTTTCTACTTATTTTGTCGAGGCTAGTGAAAAAGATAGAGTTATTTTGAAAAAATAATATTTATAGAAATTAAGGGCTGATTGAATCCTAAAGAATCAGAGCATAAGATGTCATAAGAATCGGTAAATCCTTAACAAATTCATAAAATAATGAAAAATATGGATAAAAAACCGAATAAAATTCACGAAAATCGAAAAAAAGTTTTTTTTTTTTAGCAAAATATTAGCAAACAAAAAAGTTGCATATATCTTGGTAATTATGTATCATAGTAACGTAAATCTATGCATAGAGGAAGTCTCCTTCTATAAGGAAGGAGGAGCCTCTCTTGTGTAGAAAAATATAATCCTAAAGGAGATTTAAGTAATGGACAAGAAAGTATCCATGAGTCGTTCTGAGCGCCTGCGTCGTGAGAAGGTCACGCGTTATTCTATTCGTAAATATAGTTTTGGTGCGGCCAGTGTGGCAGTAGCGGCTCTATTTATGTTTTTGGGGAACGGAGCAGTGTCAGCTGCTGAGAATGGCGCAGATTCACAAGGCGGAGCCGCTGTGGCAGCTAGCCCTAACGGGGGAGGGGAGGCTGACCCAGGAGATGGAGCACCGTCTACTGGTGCAGAAAACCAAAAACCTGTAGCGGAAATCCCCTATTCTATACCTAGTGAAAAGAAAATCTTTGTCTATAATGAGGAAGATGCAGGTATTGAAATTCCTGTCCACGATGACAGTGGGAAGATTCGTTATGCAACAGTGAAACAGGGATCAAACCAGAAATTTAACAAAGTTGCAGGAGAAGAAAATAAACTTGACCTTCAATATGGCTATACTGCAACGATAATTAACGATGCTGAAAGTACCGCCGTAGCTGGTACTCCGGCTACTCAAGCTGACCCTGCTAAAATTACCATTTCAGGAAAACCGAATGATGGCCTAAAACAAAATAGTGGTTATACAAAAAATGAGGAGCAGACAGTAAATATTGGGACTCGCTTTGTAAAGGTTGGTGATGAACAAGGTCTAAATAATGTTGGAGACTCTAGGACAAAATCAGATCCAGGATATTTCTATCTTGTCCTTAAATCTCAAACCTACAAATATAGCATCCAGGAACCAGCAAGTAATGCTGATAAAATCAGTGTCTCAAATATTGACAATTTAACTGAACAAGATATTAACAAAATTAAAGAACAGCTTAAAGTTGAATATTCTAAAACTAGCCAGGATGCTAGACTAGCGTCTCAAAGAGGTACTGCTCTAACAAATCGTTCTGAAGTAGTGGAGAGTGTAGATGTAGCGAATGGAAACGTCACTGTAACCTATAAAGATGGTTCAACCGATGTGGTTCCAGTTGCTAATGTAGCACGTACCAATCAACCTCCAACAGTAGACATTCCATATTCTGATCCTACTGCAAGAGAAATCTATGTGTATAGTGGAGAAGACAACTCATTTGATATTAAAATTAAAGATGATGCAGATAAGATTAGGTCTGCTAAACTGCTGAAAGGTGGGAATCAACAATTTAAATCTGTTTCAGATGAAACTGATAAAATTGATACGGAGTATGGATATAAGGCAAATGTTTTTAATTCCGAAACACAAGCGTCAGAGACTAATCCGGCAGTTATTACCTATTCGGGTAGGACAACTGCGACAAGAGATTTGCCACAAAATAAATTGGACGCAGGGACAAAAGGGGAAAATCCTAAACGCCTAGCTTTGGGTTGGCGTTATGTGCGGGTTACAGATCTTGAAGGAACAGACTTTACTGGATCTGGAGTGGGCAAAGTCAATGACCATGCTTTTAATGTTGTCAATAAACCTCAGAGAGAAAAATATGATATAAAAACTCCTGAGGCAGCTGACAAGGTTGTGGTGACCGACCCTGCAGCTGTAACGCCTGAAGAGTTTGAAAAAGTAAAAGAAAAAGTCAAACTTGAATATTCTAAAACCAATCCAGATAGACGGTTAGAGTCTAAGCGCGGTCAAGAAGTGGAGAATCAAAATAGTAAGATTCAATCAATCACAAAAGATGGAAATGATTTACTAGTAACCTACACAGATGGATCAATAGACAGAAGACCACTAACAGAGTTTACGACCCTAAATAAACAACCTGCGATTGATGCAGTGAACAAGGCTGCAGAAGATAAGATTGCAGAAATTAATACTAGTACAGATCCGAATGCTACCGAGGATGAAAAACAAGCCGCTATCGCTAAGGTAAAGGCAGATAAGGAAAAAGCATTAGCAGCCATCAATGATCCTAACCTAACAACAAAAGCTGCCTTGGATCAAGCTCAAACTGCAGGGACAACCGCCATTGCAGCCGACAATCCAGTAGTAGCTAAAAAAGCTGAAGCCAAAGCAGCAATTGAAGCAGCTCGTAAGGCTAAAGAGGATGCCATTAATGCAGACAGAAACTTATCAGAAGCTGAAAAAACAGCAGCTATTGCTAAAGCCAACGAAGCAGCCCAGGCAGCAACAGCGAAAATCGATGAAGCGACGACAGATGCAGCCGTAGATGCTGCGCAAACAGAAGCCACTACAGCCATTTCTAAAGTAAACCCAATCGCTAAAGAGAATGCTAAGGCAGCAGTTGCCAATGCCTTAACAGCTAAAAATGATGAGATTGATAAGCGCACAGACCTAAGTCAAGCAGAAAAAGACGCAGCTAAAGCAGAAGCCCAAAAATTAGCTGATGCAGAATTAGCTAAAATCAACGCTCAACCTGATAATGAAGATACAGAAGATGCAGCTCGAGCAACCCAAAAACTTGTGGACGCTGCAGAAGATAAAGGTGTAGCGGATGTTACCTCTGTAACTCCAGTAGCCAAAGCAGCTGCTAAGAAAGCAGTGGCAGATGAACTAGCTAAGAAAGAAGCAGAAATCGATGATCGCCAAGATCTAACAGCTGAAGAAAAAGCGAAAGCTAAGGCAGAAGCTCAAGCAGCTGCTGACGAAGCGAACAAGGCTATCGATGCTCAACCAGATGTAGCCGCAACACCAGAAGAAGCCAAAGCAGCTCAAGATAAAGTAGATGCCGCTAAGGAAAAAGGTGTAGAAGCGATTAAAGCTGTGAATCCAGAAACAACTGCTAAAGCAGCCGCTGACAAAGCTATTGATGACGCTCTTGCTGCTAAGAACAAGGCTATTGATGAGCGTACAGACTTGACAGATGCAGAGAAGAAAGCTGCTAAAGACAAGGCTAAGGAAGAAGCAGACAAGGCTAAGGCAGCAGTAGCAGCCGCAACAAGTGATGCAGAAGTAGCCAAAGCCAAAGAAGCCGGTGAGTCTGCAGTTGGTGCTGTGAATCCAGTAGCCAAAGCAGCTGCTAAGAAAGCAGTGGCAGATGAACTAGCTAAGAAAGAAGCAGAAATCGATGATCGCCAAGATCTAACAGCTGAAGAAAAAGCGAAAGTTAAAGCAGAAGCTCAATCTCGAGCAGCCGAAGCGAACAAGGCCATTGATGCTCAACCAGATGTAACCACAACACCAGAGGAATCAAGGAAGGTTCAAGGAGCAGTAGATAGTGCTAAGGAACACGGTGTAGCAGCGATTAAAGCTGTGAATCCAGAAACAACAACTAAAGCTGCAGCCAAGAAAGCTATTGATGATAAGCTAGCTGAACAACTAAAAGCCATTGAAAACACACCAGATGCTACGGATGAAGAAAAAGCTGAAGCTGCTGAAAAAGCGACAGCCTTAGCCAAAGAAGCTAAGCAAGCAATTGATATTGCTACAACAGATTCAGAGGTTAAGAAACTTCAAGATGATGCAAATGCTGAAATAGGGAAAGTTTTACCTGTTGTAGAAGATAAACCAAATGCTCGTAAAGCCATTGATGAGCAAACAAAAGCGAAGAAAGAAGAGATTGACGCGCGTACTGACTTATCTCCTAAAGCGAAAGAGAATCTTAAAGATAAAGCAGATCAAATAGCAGCCGAAGCTAAGAAATTAGTAGATGCTGCGAATAAAGAAGCAGATGTTAATAAGATTCAAGACGCGGATAAATCGGCAATTAGAGCAGTTGGGGATATTAACAGACCAATTGATAAAGTGCTAGTTAATGATCCAGCCAACCTAAAAGCTGAGGAAAAAGCTAAAATCTTAGAAGAAGTGAGGAAAGTGAACCCAACAGCCAAAGAGGTTAAATATAACGACGCTGGAAATATTGAAGTTACTACAGCAAATGGTGATAAGGGAATCATTAATCCAACTGATCTGGTGAAAACGTTGGAGAATCTAGATAATGGTAAAGGTGGAAACGATATTAACAAACCACTTGATAAAGTTATCATCAAGGATAAATCGATGTTGACAGAGTCAGAAAAAGCTCAAATTATTGCTGCTGTTAAGTCTGTAAATCCAAATTCTATTGTGCTACTCGATGCAGACGGAACTGTTTCAGTGTCTACACCAGAAGGTCAGACTGCAACGATTCCATCAACTGAGTTAGTGAGAACTAAGGAAGATACAGCTAAATCTGACGCAGGAAATGGTGAAATTGTTAAACCAGCAGATAAAGTGGTTGGTGAACCGACTGATTCAGCTGCACAAGCCAAAGTAGAAGAAAAATTAAGAAAACTCAATCCTGAGGCTAAATCTGTTAAATTTGATGATAAAGGTAACGCTACTGTTACTTTAAATGATGGAACTGTGGCAACAATTCCATGGAAAGATTTATTCAAATCATCGGAAGACGCAACTAAACCAAACGCAGGCAACGACATCGTTAAGCCGGCGGATAAGACGGTTGTAGCGAACTCAGACAAGTTGACAGTTGCAGAGAAGAAAGCTATTGAAGAAAAGGTTAAAGCAGTTAACCCAGGAGCGACTGTAGTAGTGGACGATAAAGGAAATGCCACAGTCACAACACCAGAAGGTAAGACAGCCGTTATTCCAGCAACAGACTTGACGAAGTCAGCAGCAGATGCAGCTAAACCAAATGCAGGCAATGATGTCAATACACCAGCAGCTAAAACTGTAGCAGCGAACCTAGACAAGTTGACAGAGGCTGAGAAGAAAGCTATCGAAGAGAAGGTTAAAGCAGTCAACCCAGGCTCAACTGTAGTAGTAGACGATAAGGGTAATGCTACAGTTACAACACCAGAAGGTAAGACAGCGGTCATTCCAGCCACTGATTTAGTGAAAACACAAGATGATATTACTAAAGAAAATGCAGGCAATGATGTCAATACACCAGCAGCTAAAACTGTAGTAGCAGATCCAGATGCCTTAACTCCAGAAGAGAAGAAAGCTATCGAAGAGAAGGTTAAAGCAGTCAACCCAGGTTCAACTGTAGTAGTAGGCGATAAAGGTAATGCAACAGTAACTAAAGCTGATGGTACAGTTCTGAATATTCCAGCTTTAGACCTAGTAATCCCAGCTGGAAACCTAGCTGACGAAGCTAAGACTGCTAAAGTGAAAACACCAGCATTCCGTACATTAGTTGGAAACAAAGATAACTTAACGGAAGATGAAAAAGCAGCAGTTAAGAAAGCAATTGAAGCCGTCAATTCAGGAGCGACTGTAGTAGTAGACGATAAAGGTAACGCCACAGTAACACTAGATGGAAATACAGTATCGATTGCAAAAGACCAATTAGTGAAAACAGAAAGTGATGTAACAGCTAAGAATAGCGGAGATAACATCAACCTTGACTTTGAAAAAGAAACAGTAGCAGACTTTACTAACTTAACAGATTCAGAAAAAGAAGCTGCAAAAGCTAAGATTAAAGCAGCAAATGCTGATGTAGTAGATGTTCTCTTTGACAAGGCAGGAAATGCAACTGTTGTAACTAAAGATGGCAAAGTTTTAGCAATTACCGCTGAAGCTATCTTTAAACAAGCTCCTTCAGCTCAAAATAACGGAGCTACTAACACTGAAGCAAAAGTGGATAAAGCTAAGTTAGCAGATGCTATTCGTCAGTTAGAAGGACTAATCATCCAAGAATCAACTAAGCTTGATGCAGAAACTGCAAAAGAAGCGACTGACTTATTGGCAGACGCTAAGAAAGTATTTGCCAATGCAGATGCAACTCAGGCAGATGTGGCTGCAACGGTTAAACGTATCGAAGACTTCCTGGCGAAAGTTTCTCCAGCAACTAATCATGCAAGTCCAGCTAATGACCAAGCTGCTCAAACACCAGCTGTAGTTCCAGCTCAAGCAGCAAATGCCAACCAAGCAGCAACAAACGTGCGTACAGTCGCTAAAGAGTTGCCAAATACAGGTACAGCAGATTCTACTGTAGCTATGGTAGCAGCTGCCGCAAGTGCCTTACTTGGTCTTGGTCTTGCAGGCCGTCGTCGTAAAGAAGACGAAGAAGCTTAATTGGTAGATTGTTTGATACTTATCGAATAATAAATCCGATTTTTAAAGCTTAAACAAGTACCTCTCATAAGAAAATCTCCTAGCAGGAAAGTCTGCTAGGAGATTTTTGTATTTCAGGAAGTGGACGGCTGACTTGGTAACCAGCTGAGGGTGAAGGTTAACTGCTCAGCTTTTAGGAGGTCTTGATGTTGAAGGCTAGTTATAGAGGTCTTATCTAGTAGACATTCTTTGACAAAGTTGAAGTGGCTGTGGTTTTGCTCAGTATGAATATCCAGCCATTTACCTTCTTTAGCTAGGTAAATACGGAGGTGGTCAAAGAGAGGGATTCCGAGGTCATAGTTTGGTTTGCCTGGACAGGTCGGATAAAAACCGAGAGCTGACCAGATATACCAGGCTGAGAGACTGCCATTGTCTTCATCGCCAGGATAGGCTTGCCAACTTGGGTGAAAGGCCTTCTGACGGAGAGTCTTGATGAGAAGGGCAGTGTAGTCAGGGTAGTTGCTGTAGCGGAAGAGATAAGGAATGTGGAAGCTCGGTTGGTTGGAAATAGCGAGTTGTCCAAAAGGAGCAGTAGCCATTTCGCTCATTTCGTGAATCTCGTAACCATAGCCAGTCGTCTCAAAGAGGGGAGGATCTTGACAGGCTTTCAAAAGATAGTTGCTAAAGGCTTCTTTTCCACCCATAAGCTGGATTAAGTCTGGGATGTCGTGGAGAACGCCTAAAGTCGCTTGAATGCCAGAGCATTCGGCATAATCACGTCCCCAACTATAAGGAGAGAAGTCAGGGCGGAAGTTGCCTTGCTTGTCTCGCGCTCGCATGTAACCTGTCTCAGCATCAAATAGATGGCGGTAATTTTGTGAAGCAGTCCTATAGGTTTCCGCGATGTTATTCTGATCAAGTTTTTTGGCACAGCTGGCGATACAAAAGTCACTATAGGCATAGTCTAGGGTATGACTGACACTTTCGTGGTGGTCGGTAGAGAGGTAGCCTAGTTCTTGGTATTGGGCTAGTCCGTGACGACCATTGATGCCGAGAGGGTCGAACTTGCTGGCTGTTTCAAGCATGGCTTGGAAGAGTTCTTCTTCCAAGTCGGGAGACATGTCCTTGCAGGCGCTATCTGCGATAATGCCGTCTAAAAGTGTACCTGGCATCATACCCCGTTCATCTGGAGCCAGCCATTTTGGAAGGAATCCAGTATTGCGGTAGCTATTGAGAAATCCTTCTAAAAAGCGGTGGTAGTGTTCCGGTATGATAAGGGCAAAGAGGGGGAAGGTAGTGCGGAAGGTATCCCAGAAGCCATTGTTGCTGAAGAGAACCCCGGGCTTGACAGTGCCAGTAGCCAGATCCATGTGGATGTCTTGCCCTGATTCATCAACCTCATAAAAAGTCTGTGGGAAGAGGAAGAGTCTGTAGAGACAGTGGTCAAAGAAGGTTCGGTCAGCCTCTCCTGTCTCTATAACGTCAAAACGATGGAGAAGATTTTCCCAGTCCGCTTGTGCACTTACTTTACAGATATCAAAATCTTCTTGAGGTAGATTAAGCAGTGCTTGAGAAGGAGAGATGAAAGAAGTGGCTAGCTGAATCTCGGTTTGACTACTTGCTAAGTCAATTCGACAGTCTTCGCCTTCTTGGCTGATAGCAAGAATATCCGTGTTCATTTGAAGGGCAGTGAACATCGTTAGCGAATTTTTGTTGGTTTCAGTTTTACCTTCTTGTCGCAGGGCAAGAGTTCGCTTATCTACTTGCTCCACGGTCAGTTCATCTGCTGCGTGAAGATAGAGGGAGAGGGCTTTGCCTTGCTTTTGCTTCAAACGAATAGAAGCGCCGTAGCAAGTCGGTGTGAGCTGGGTTTCAATCTGATAGCGCAGGGAGAAAATCTTCAGATAATGGGGTTGGAAAGAGGCCTTATCCATATCGTAGGAAGACTGACGATGGAAGAGGCTGTCTCCACCCAGTTGGCCTGTGACAGGTGTCAGAAGGAGCCAAGAGTAGTCTCCAATCCAAGGACTAGGCTGGTGGGTTAGTCGAATCCCCTGAAAGATAGGCAGATGCGGATCGAAAAACCAAGAGCCCTCCTGGTCACTGGTCTGGGGCACAAAGTAATTCATCCCAAAAGGCACGCCTGTGTATGGCAGGGTATTTCCCCGAGAAAAGTCATGCTTGCTGGCAGTTCCAAATCGGGTATCGATGCTTTCAAGTAATGGTTTCATAGTCTTTCCTTTAGATGTTTTTCTACATTATATCAGAAAAAGAGGGCCTTTAGATATGGGGTTCAAAAGAAAGCAATTTTGTAGAAAAATGACTATCATTTGTGTATGTATTTTCTGTCTCAAAAGCTATATACTGAAAATGAAACTTGTTTGAAAGAGGATACTGCACGATGATTTATTCAAAAGAAATTGTTAGAGAATGGCTAGATGAAGTGGCAGAGCGGGCTAAGGACCATCCAGAATGGGTGGATGTTTTCGAGCGTTGCTACACCGACACCTTGGACAATACGGTCGAGATTTTAGAAGACGGTTCAACCTTTGTCTTGACTGGGGATATTCCTGCTATGTGGCTTCGAGATTCGACAGCTCAACTCAGACCCTACCTGCATGTGGCTAAAAGAGATCCCCTCCTGCGTCAGACCATTGCAGGTTTGGTCAAACGTCAGATGACCCTGATTCTCAAGGATCCTTATGCCAACTCTTTTAACATTGAGGAAAACTGGAAGGGGCACCACGAGACTGATCACACAGACCTTAATGGCTGGATTTGGGAACGCAAGTATGAGGTGGACTCACTTTGCTATCCTTTGCAGTTGGCTTATCTTCTCTGGAAAGAGACTGGCGAGACTAGCCAGTTTGATGAGACTTTTGTCGCAGCGACTAAGGAAATTCTTCATCTGTGGACGGTAGAACAAGACCACAACAACTCTCCTTATCGTTTTGTCCGGAATACGGATCGTAAGGAAGACACTTTGGTAAATGATGGTTTTGGTCCTGACTTTGCCGTGACAGGAATGACCTGGTCAGCCTTTCGTCCAAGTGATGATTGTTGTCAATATAGCTACTTGATTCCGTCAAATATGTTTGCTGTAGTAGTCTTGGGTTATGTGCAAGAAATCTTCGCAGCATTAAACCTAGTTGATAGCGAGAGTGTTATCACAGACGCTAAGCGTCTTCAGGATGAAATTCAAGAAGGAATTGAAAACTATGCCTACACAAGCAACAGCAAGGGCGAAAAGATTTATGCCTTTGAAGTGGATGGTCTAGGAAATGCTAGCATCATGGATGATCCAAACGTACCAAGTTTGTTGGCTGCGCCTTATCTGGGCTACTGTTCGGTCGATGATGAAGTGTATCAAGCTACTCGCCGTACCATTCTGAGCCCTGAAAATCCATATTTTTACCAAGGAGAATGTGCCAGTGGTCTCGGCAGTTCTCATACCTTCTATCGCTATATCTGGCCCATTGCTCTGTCTATTCAAGGCTTGACAACGACAGAAAAAGCAGAGAAGAAATTTTTGCTGGATCAGCTGGTTGCTTGCGATGGTGGTACAGGTGTCATGCACGAAAGCTTCCATGTGGATGATCCGACACTCTACTCTCGTGAATGGTTCTCTTGGGCTAACATGATGTTCTGTGAATTGGTCTTGGATTACCTAGATATTCGCTAAGGAGCGTGATTTATATTCTTCGAAAATCTCTTCAAACTACGTCAGCTTTATCTGCAACCTCAAAGCAGTGCTTTGAGCAATCTGCGGCTAGCTTTCTAGTTTGCACTTTGATTTTCATTGAGTATTAGCGCAACCGATTCTTGTCAGAATCACACCTTTACATTTAAAACGTTAAAATTTAAATTTAGAATGAGGTTTTACTTCATGGAAAATGTTGTCGTACATATTATCTCACATAGTCACTGGGACCGTGAGTGGTACTTGCCTTTTGAAAGCCACCGTATGCAGTTGGTGGAATTGTTTGACAATCTCTTTCATCTCTTTGAAAATGACCCTGAGTTCAAGAGCTTCCACTTGGATGGTCAAACCATTGTCCTTGATGACTACTTGGAGATTCGCCCTGAAAATCGCGACAAAGTCCAACGATACATCGACGAAGGAAAATTGAAAATTGGTCCCTTTTACATCTTGCAGGATGACTACTTGATTTCAAGTGAAGCCAATGTCCGCAATACCTTGATTGGTCAAGCAGAATGTGCAAAATGGGGCAAATCAACCCAGATTGGTTACTTCCCAGATACCTTTGGAAATATGGGACAAGCGCCTCAAATCCTACAAAAATCAGGCATTCACGTGGCAGCCTTTGGTCGTGGTGTGAAGCCGATTGGATTTGACAACCAAGTCCTCGAAGATGAGCAGTTTACTTCCCAGTTTTCAGAAATGTACTGGCAGGGTGCGGACGGAAGTCGTGTCCTGGGTATTCTCTTTGCCAACTGGTACAGTAATGGGAATGAAATTCCAGTTGATAAAGATGAGGCTTTGACCTTCTGGAAACAAAAACTGGCAGACGTGCGTGACTATGCTTCGACCAACCAGTGGTTGATGATGAACGGCTGTGACCATCAGCCTGTCCAGAAAAATCTGAGTGAAGCCATTCGTGTGGCAAATGAACTATTCCCAGATGTGACCTTTGTTCACAGTTCTTTTGATGAATATGTTCAAGCCGTGGAAAGTGCCCTACCAGAGCAGTTATCAACGGTTACAGGTGAGTTGACCAGTCAGGAAACAGACGGCTGGTACACACTTGCCAACACTTCTTCATCTCGTATTTATCTCAAACAATCCTTCCAAGAAAATAGCAACCTCCTAGAGCAAGTTGTAGAACCCTTGACAATTATCACTGGGGGTCATAACCACAAGGACCAGTTGACCTATGCTTGGAAAACTCTTTTGCAGAATGCGCCGCATGATAGTATCTGTGGCTGTAGCGTGGACGAAGTTCACCGTGAGATGGAAACTCGTTTTGCCAAGGTTAACCAAGTCGGAACCTTTGTTAAGACCAATCTTCTCAACGAGTGGAAGGGCAAAATTGCAACTCACGAAGCTCAAAGTGACTATCTCTTTACGGTTATTAACACAGGCCTGCATGATAAGGTCGATACTGTCAGCACAGTGATTGATGTTGCGACTTGTGATTTCAAGGAATTGCACCCAACAGAAGGTTACAAGAAGATGGCTGCCTTAACCTTGCCAAGTTATCGTGTGGAGGACTTGGATGGGCGTCCTGTAGAGGCTAAAATCGAAGACCTTGGGGCTAATTTTGAGTACGATTTACCAAAAGACAAGTTCCGCCAAGCTCGTATCGCTCGACAAGTGCGCGTGACCATTCCAGTTCACCTAGCGCCGCTTTCTTGGACAACTTTCCAATTGCTGGAAGGAGAGCAAGAACACCGTGAGGGTATTTACCAAAACGGAGTGATTGATACACCATTCGTAACGGTGAGTGTGGATGACACTATCACAGTTTATGATAAGACAACTCACGAAGCCTACGAAGATTTTATCCGCTTCGAAGACCGTGGTGACATCGGAAACGAGTATATCTATTTCCAACCAAAAGGAACAGAGCCAATCTATGCAGAGCTTAAGGGCTACGAGGTCTTGGAAAACACAGCTCGCTACGCTAAGATTTTGCTCAAACATGAATTGACTGTGCCTGTCAGTGCCGATGAAAAGCTAGAAGAAGAGCAAAAAGGTATCATCGAGTTTATGAAGCGTGAAGCTGGACGGTCAGAAGAAATGACAAGCATTCCTCTGGAAACTGAGATGACTGTCTTTGTTGACAATCCACAAATCCGTTGCAAGACTCGCTTTACCAACACTGCCAAAGACCATCGTATCCGTCTCTTGGTCAAGACTCACAACACGCGTCCAAGCAATGATTCTGAAAGCATCTATGAGGTGGTGACACGACCAAACAAACCAGCAGCTTCATGGGAAAATCCTGAAAATCCTCAACACCAACAAGCCTTTGTTAGTCTGTATGACGATGAAAAAGGTGTGACCGTATCCAACAAGGGATTGAATGAATACGAAATCCTTGGAGACGACACTATTGCAGTGACCATTCTGCGTGCATCAGGTGAGCTAGGTGACTGGGGTTACTTCCCAACACCAGAAGCTCAGTGTTTGCGTGAGTTTGAAGTCGAGTTTGCACTTGAATGCCACCAAGCCCAAGAACGCTTTTCAGCCTATCGTCGTGCTAAAGCCTTGCAGACACCATTTACCAGCCTTCAGCTTGCTAAACAAGAAGGAAGCGTGGCTGCGACTGGTAGCCTCTTGAGCCATTCTGTTCTCAGCATACCGCAAATCTGTCCAACAGCCTTTAAGGTAGCTGAAAATGAAGAAGGCTATGTCCTTCGTTACTACAATATGTGTAGTGAAAATGTGCGTGTACCAGAAAGTCAACATCTCTTCCTGGACCTACTTGAACGACCATACCCAGTTCATAGAGGCTTCATTTCACCACAAGAAATTCGTACAGAATTGATTAAAAAAGAAGAAATTTAATTTCAAAAAGTAAACATGAAAAGAAAGGAGGGGCGAAAAGGTAAGAACTAACTGCTGATTCGCCCCTTTTTATGGTAAAAACAATGACCATTGCAACGATTGATATCGGAGGGACTGGGATTAAGTTTGCCAGTCTGACTCCTGATGGGAAAATATTGGATAAGACAAGCATTCCAACGCCTGAAAGTTTGGAGGATTTACTAGCTTGGCTAGACCAGCGCTTGTCAGAGCAGGATTATAGCGGGATTGCTATGAGCGTTCCAGGCGCGGTCAATCAAGAGACAGGTGTGATTGATGGCTTCAGTGCGGTGCCCTACATTCACGGCTTTTCTTGGTATGAGGCGCTTAGCTCTTATCAGCTACCTGTCCATTTAGAAAATGATGCCAACTGCGTTGGAGTCAGTGAACTACTAGCTCATCCAGAGCTTGAAAATGCAGCCTGTGTCGTGATTGGGACAGGGATTGGCGGAGCCATGATTATCAATGGTAGACTTCATCGAGGTCGCCACGGTCTGGGTGGAGAATTTGGCTACATGACAACCCTTGCCCCTGCTGAAAAGCTCAACAACTGGTCGCAACTAGCATCAACTGGGAATATGGTACGCTACGTGATTGAAAAATCTGGTCAGACTGACTGGGACGGCCGCAAGATTTACCAAGAAGCTGCAGCTGGGAATGCTCTTTGCCAAGAAGCCATTGAGCGCATGAACCGTAATCTGGCGCAAGGTTTGCTTAATATCCAGTATCTGATCGATCCAGATGTCATCAGTCTGGGAGGCTCTATCAGTCAAAATCCAGATTTTATCCAAGGTGTCAAGGAAGCTGTTGAAGACTTTGTCGATACCTACGAAGAATATACGGTCGCACCCGTCATCCAAGCCTGCACCTATCATGCAGATGCCAATCTCTATGGTGCCCTTGTCAACTGGCTACAGGAGGAAAATCAATGGTAAGATTTACAGGACTTAGTTCCAAACAAACTCAGGCAATCGACTTGCTGACAAAGCATATTTCTTTACCAGATGTTGAAGTGGCTGTCACTCAGTCTGACCAAGCCTCTATCTCTATCAAGGGTGAGGGTGGCCACTATCAATTGACCTACCGCAAACCTCACCAACTTTATCGTGCCTTGTCCTTGTTGGTAACAGCTCTAGCAGAAGGTGATAAAGTAGAGATTGAGGAGCAGGCAGCTTATGAAGATTTAGTCTATATGGCAGACTGTTCTCGAAATGCAGTGCTGAATGTGGCTTCTGCCAAGCAGATGATTGAGGTCTTAGCTCTCATGGGCTACTCAACCTTTGAGCTTTACATGGAAGACACCTACCAGATTGAAGGGCAGCCTTACTTTGGCTATTTCCGCGGGGCTTATTCGGCTGAGGAGTTGCAGGAAATCGAAGCCTATGCCCAGCAGTTTGACATGACCTTTGTGCCTTGCATTCAGACCTTGGCCCACTTGTCAGCCTTTGTCAAATGGGGTGTCAAGGAAGTGCAGGAACTCCGTGATGTAGAGGACATTCTCCTCATTGGCGAAGAAAAGGTTTATGACCTGATTGATGGTATGTTTGCTACTCTATCTAAACTACAAACTCGCAAGGTCAATATCGGGATGGACGAAGCCCACTTGGTTGGCTTGGGACGTTACTTGATATTGAACGGTGTTGTGGATCGTAGTCTCCTAATGTGTCAACACTTGGAGCGCGTGCTGGATATTGCAGACAAGTATGGTTTCCACTGCCAGATGTGGAGCGATATGTTCTTTAAACTTATGTCAGCGGATGGCCAGTACGACCGTGATGTGGAAATTCCAGAGGAAACTCGTGTCTACCTAGACCGTCTCAAAGACCGAGTGACTTTGGTTTACTGGGATTATTACCAGGATAGCGAGGAAAAATACAACCGTAATTTCCGCAACCATCACAAGATTAGCCATGACCTTGCATTTGCAGGGGGAGCTTGGAAGTGGATTGGATTTACACCTCACAACCATTTTAGCCGTCTAGTGGCTATCGAGGCCAATAAAGCCTGTCGTGCCAATGATATAAGAGAAGTCATTGTGACGGGTTGGGGAGACAATGGTGGTGAAACTGCCCAGTTTTCTATTCTCCCAAGCTTGCAAATCTGGGCAGAACTCAGCTATCGCAATGACCTAGACCGTTTGTCTGCACACTTCCAGACCAATACAGGTTTATCGGTTGAAGATTTTATGCAGATTGACCTTGCCAACCTCTTGCCAGACTTGCCGGACAATCTCAGTGGCATCAATCCCAACCGCTATGTCTTTTATCAGGATGTTCTCTGTCCTATCCTGGATCAGCACATGATACCTGAACAGGACAAACCGCACTTCGCTCAGGCAGCTGAGACCCTTGCTGAAATCAAAGAAAAAAATGACATCAAAGAAGTCATCGTGACGGGTTGGGGGGACAATGGTGGTGAGACAGCTCAGTTTTCTATCCTACCAAGCTTGCAAATCTGGGCAGAACTCAGCTATCGCAATGACCTAGACCGTTTGTCTGCACACTTCCAGACCAATACTGGCCTATCGGTTGAAGATTTTATGCAGATTGACCTTGCCAACCTCTTGCCAGACTTGCCGGACAATCTCAGTGGCATCAATCCTAACCGCTATGTCTTTTATCAGGATGTCCTCTGTCCGATTCTTGACCGACACATGACACCTGAACAGGACAAACCACACTTTGCTCAGGCAGCTGAGACCCTTGCTGAAATCAAAGAAAAAGCTGGTGCTTACTCTTACCTCTTTGAAACTCAGGCTCAGTTGAATGCTATTTTAAGTAGCAAAGTGGATGTGGGACGACGCATTCGTCAGGCTTACCAAGTGGGCGATAAAGAAAGTCTACAAGAAATCGCAAGGCAAGAATTACCAGAACTCAGAAGCCAAATTGAGCACTTCCATGCCCTCTTTAGCCACCAATGGCTGAAAGAAAACAAGGTCTTTGGTTTGGATACGGTTGACATCCGTATGGGCGGACTCTTGCAACGCATCAAACGAGCAGAAAGCCGTATCAAGGCTTATTTGGCTGGCCAGCTTGACCGCATCGACGAACTAGAAGTGGAAATCCTGCCATTTAACGACTTCTACGCAGACAAGGGCTTCGCAGCCACAACAGCCAACCAATGGCATACCATTGCGACAGCTTCAACGATTTATACAACTTAAAAACAAGAACACCTTGCCTGGCGCAGGGTGTTTCGCGTGAAACAGAAGAATTATCTAGTTTCAAATGCCACAGTTAGACAAACTTATGATAAAATAGCAGAAAGGGAATGTTTCCTAAGAGCAATTCTATCGATGAGCTATTGGAGGTATTGTGGTACACTTAAAATTAGTAAAACAAGAAATAGAAGCTGAAAAGCCAGCATCTGTAGAAGCCTGGGTCATTTTCGTCAAATTTTAAAAAGGTTGCTACCGACATATACAAATTCCAAAAACAAAAACGTTAGTAGAACTAGCAGATGTGATTTTATGGAGTTTTGATTTTGCAAATGATCATGCTCATGCATTTTTCGTGGATAATGTTGCGTGGAGTCATGCAGATTCTTACTTTCTTAGCTTTGTTAGTGATGATGTTGAAGAACGTTACACAGAAAATGTCTATCTGGATACCCTAAGTGTCAAACAAACATTTAAGTTTATTTTCGACTTCGGTGATGAATGGCGTTTTGAATGCCAAGTGCTGAGAGAAATCGAGGCGGAAGACGAAGAAGCTTATCTCGTACGTTCGGTTGGAACGCCGCCAGAACAATATCCAGATTATGATGGTTTTGACTATGAAGAATGGTAAAATTGATTGTTAAACAATCTAAAAAACAATTGGAATCAGTCTGTGTAGGCTTAGTATTTCAATTGTTTTTTTGTGATGGTTTCAGATAAGAGAGTTTTTTAATACTCAATGAAAATCAAAGAGCAAACTAGGAAGCTAGCTGTAGGTTGCTCAAAACACTGTTTTGAGGTTTCAGATGGAAGCTGAGGAGGTTTGAAGGGATTTTCGAAGAGTATAAATTTGTTGAGGGTGTAGCTAATACGTATTCAGTCTGGTAGATTGAGAAAACTTGACAAAAAATTAGATAGTGCTAGAATAACATTAACGAAAGACATTTGAGGGCAGAAAGGTTCCTGCCACACCTTGCAAAAAGGTATCTGAGATGCTGGGTACACCGACCAGCCAAAGGGTCCGTTATTTCAAAGGAGGGGCTTAAATGCTCCTTTTTTATTTAAAAATTTCAAAATAGATTACACTCACCGCAGGCTTAGGCTTGCGTTTTTTTGTTTGACAAAATTAAAAAAATGTGTAAGAATAAGTAGAATTGAAAACAGGAAAACTCACCTCCTTTCGATTCGTCTAGCCTTTTCGTGAGGCAATGAGGGGGCGGAGAGACGCGCTCGTCAACAGAAGTATCTCATTGGAAATGTTGCTCACTTTTTAGTGAGCTTTTTATCTAGGGAATAGAAATGAAAAGCAAAAAGTTAAAATTAGGTCAAATTGATTTAAAAATGTGCAAGGATTACGACCTTATTCAAGCGATGGACTATGACTTTAAGACGAAGGAAGTAATGAATAAAGGAAGGGGATTTGCGGTAACTGTTGTCAAAATACAGGGGCTAACTTTCTTGATTCCATTTAGAAGTTATATTCCTAAAAAGTATCAGTTGAAGTATAAGCTTCGAAATTCAGCAAAAGAAGGGTATGTTGAAGGATTAGATATTGGTAAAACCTTGATTTTAGAAGATGAAAGTTATTTGCTAAATACTACTTTTCGACTTCGAAAAATCGAAGATTATTATAAAGTAATGGACAATGATAGAGCTATAATTAATAAGTTAGTGAAAGCTATTATAGACTATAACCGTGCTTTAGAAATGAACGATAGAAACAAACTTGAAGATCCTAAACGCTTTAAATTCTCAACATTCCAGAATTATTCTACTAGATTAAGAGTCATAACAGAAAAAGACTATTTAGAATAGATAATGTTTTTGCAGGTTCTGGCTTGCATTTCTATTTTGCAAAAACACGCATTTTGAACGATTAGAACCAGAAATTACAATCCTATTCTTCAAAAAAGCGTTTTCTTGAAGAATGGAAAAAGCCCGATTTTATGGGGTTTTAATTCTGATAAAATCCGATAATTTCGGTATGATAAGGTGAGGTAGTTATTGTCTTAATGCTCAGTTCCGTTCTGGAAATCGCTAGAATGTTTTCAAAAAATCCCGTAATAGTTGAATTATCTAAGCTTTAACAGTATAATCAAGTTAGTAGCTTCATCAGGAAGTTCTATGCTACAATATAGTGGGTGGCACGGCACCATCAATAAAATAAAAGAAAAGATTCTATCTGCTGGGTTTTCTTATGAGAAATATAAACCTGGTATTCATAAACAGAGACATCCGAACGACTTGGGTAATGGTATTTACTTTTTTCTACCTTTTGACAAAGATACTGGTAAAACGATTGCTTCTGCTTATGTCGCAAAGTATAAGTCATTTGAACTAAGCAAACCTGGGGTTAGGCCTGAGTTAATTCATGCTGAAATCACCCTAAAATCTATAGATAAGATTTTTATTTTAGATGACCCAGCAAACCAAAGCTTATTAGAGGAATATCGACAAGCGGCATCTATTCAAATTGAACGTGAGATTACAGATATTGCAGATAGCGGAGCCAAAAATAGAGCTACTCTTCTTAACCAAAATCAAGGATTAATTATTGAACTGTTGCTTGATTTAGCGTCTCAGCATGGGAAGAATTATGAAGCAGTGCAGTCCAAAACATATACTGCTATTCCATCTTTACCAGTAATTGACGGAAAGAATGGAGAGGAAATTTGTATCCGTGATTTAAATTGTATGACAAACATTTTATAAATAAGGAGGCTTTTATGAGTTTATTGTCAAACTTTTTAGGAACTGAAGAATTTTCTTTGATGGATTCTCCAATGTTCCAAGAATTAGTTGAAAATATTAAGGCCAACAAAATTTATTCAGTAAACAATGAATTTGATTATGATTTGAATATATCAGGAAGTCTTAAAAAATATAAAGATGAAATCCATTTTACTTCTCAATTAAATAATCAAAAAGAGTTTTATGATTTGAATTCTATAACTAAAGTAAATGTAATGCCTAAATATAATATAAAAAACAAGAAGTCATGTTTTTCATATTTACCAATAGATTCTGAAAACTTAATTACAACAAAAGAAAATAGTGAGGTGGCAGCTTAATGTCCTCTTTACAATTTAAAGATTATTTTTTAAATGAAGTATCATACCGAAGAAATCCTAGTTTTGACCAAACAAATAGTACTATTAATTTACATCCTGAATTGTCTGCACAGATTTTAATAAGAAAATCTGAAAACCTTGCTTATGTTAACTTGATAACAAAGCAAGGAAATATAGATTCAGATGATTCTGCTTTTGAGCTTATTGTAGATATTGTTGGAGAATTTTCATTTATATATGACGAGACAGAATTTGATATTGATTTTGAAACTTTTCTTAAAGAGAATGGTTTAGCAATTCTTTGGTCCTATATTCGGCCTATCGTATCTGATATGATTACTCGGGGGAATGAGTTCCCCAACTTCATATTGCCTGTCGTTAACATTAAAAAAATGCTTGAAGACAAAGATTCTATCAAGTTAACATACGAATAAAAACAGTGTATGTATTTTTCAAAGTTCCAATGAAATGCTTTCACATTTAAAAGGTATTCGGAGAACTATAAATCAAAATTGTGATAAAAATAAATAGGACCAAAGAGTTTTGTATGATAGTAGTGCAATTTGAAACTCTAGCTGTTTCTCGAGCTTATCGTTCTTGAACTATAAAATATTTCTAAAAAACTGATAGAATCATATATTTTAATAATATACGAAGAATAACGCTGATTTTTCAAGCGTTTTTTCTTTTAAAACAGCTAGCAGGTGGTGAAGTGAAAAGCTTGACGATCAAGTCAAACAATGTTGGTTTCAGCTTGCCGTATATATGTTGAGGCTGGGTAAAAAACAAATTTCAGGAGAAAATGAAGTCAATATTTCCACGATAAGATATATGATATCAAGCTTAGTTCATAATGTTTGATTTATAAAAAGAAAGAGAGTATAATGAGTTAAACCTACCTAAAGTATGCTCAAATATTTTAGGGGGGGGGCTTTTTATTTGCCCTTCCATTATATATTAACCGATAATTATCGGAAAAGGAGCAAAATGATATATGTTTTATAAAGGTAATGAAGATAGAGAAAAGCGCTTGCGGTTTTCGATTCGTAAGGTTAGTTTTGGAGCGGCCTCGGTAGCCGTGGCGGCGCTGTATCTCTTTATGGGAAGTGGAGCGGTATCTGCTGCGGAAGCGCAGGCCATACAGTCAAATGAGGAGGTGGCAGCTGATAAGGATTCGGAAATAGAGAAAAAATCAGAGGATCAGCAGCTAACCTACGCTGCTCCGGCTGCAAAAGAACAAGGATCTGCAACCAATACTGAAGCAGGGGATAAAGGCAAGCAAGAAAGTCATCCAGAGACCAAAGAGGAAGAAGCCAACTCATCTGAGAGAAGCGAAACTACAACAAAGACTCAATCGGATGAAGATTCTGTGAGTGGGGATTCTAGCTCTCCAAAATCTGAAGGTGAAGGTACAAGATCAGAAGAAGCAAGCAGCAAGCCAAAAGTACGTAAAAGACGTGATATAAGTGCCACTCCAGGTGCAGATGTTGCAACGGATGATCCATCAGCAAATCAGACTTACATAGCACCAAGCGCTGATGCGAGTGTAGAGGAGTTAGTAGAAAAATTAAAAACATTGCCGAATGTGATTGAAAACAATAATAAAATCAACGGCGTTCAAATGAAGAAATTAGGTGATGCTAAAGGTATAGCACTAGGAGAGGTAAGAGAACTTGATGAGTTTGGTGGTTGGAAAGCTGTAACTACTGATGGACAAGTTGGAAAATTTGCTATTGCTAGAAAAACAGCAAAAGGTGTATTCCCGGCATATACTATAAATATAAACAGAACTAATGATGCTTGGCTTCGAGAACAAGTTCTTGATTGGAATAGTGAATACACATTGCTATTATCAAAAGTGGTGACAAAAGCTAGTAGAGATACGGATGTTCCTTATGATGGACAACCTTACAAAGGTAACAATGAATCTGGAAAAACAACAGCTAGAACAGCAAAAGGATTTGATGGAATAGAAAAAACTTTTAAAGTGTATTCTTCAGCTGAAGGTTCTAAAGTAAGAGTGGATTTCAAAACAGGTTATACGGGAGATGTTGAAGGTTCTAAGGCTGAATACAAGGTGGAAGTATATACTGATAATTCTACTAATCCAATTTATACAACAACATTTAGACCGGATAAGAACATTGCTGATAAGGAAAGGACAGTTATTGCAGCTAAAGATGGAACAAAAATTACAGAGAAAATAAACGTTTCAAGCAATACTAAAGAAGAAATAGAAGGTAAGATGGCATTGGATGCCAATAGACCTAATGGAACAGTAGGACGCTTTACGAGTAAGTTGATTGAATTGCCTAAAGGTGTAACTTCATACAAAGTAAGATTAAGTCTAGCTAATAAAAGATATGGTGGGATGAGTTATAATTCTTCGTATTTACAATACTCATTGCCGATTACTGGGCTCGACTTTAATATTACACAAGACACTAAACATATAGCGAAGTCACTATTGCAACAGGCTTATAATAAACTGCTTGAAGAGCAACAAAAAGATGAACATAGAAAAACTAAAGACAGTGTCCGTGCTTACCGAGAAAGGTTAGCTAAAATTAAAGAATTATTAGACTCAAATGAGTTGAAAAATAATTCTGAATATCTTTCTGTGTTAGAAAGTGCTGTTTATAGCAGAGATAACTTGATAGCTCAAAACTTTGAAGCGAAGACTGTCAAACAAGTCAAAGATAGCCAAGTTTTGATAGACTTGTCGACACATCCAGAAAAAGTGATTACCTATAAAGAAAATAGTGTCGAAAAAGCCTTGCCTGACTATCTGGTAGCAAGCTGGAAGAATACCCCTGACTTTACGACTGTTGGTCCACATACTGGCATTGTTGCGATCTCTGAAAAGGGTGACGCAGGTGCTCAAAACCAAGAAATAGCAGAAGTTACGGTTTCTATTACCATTTATCCTAAGGCTGAAGCCGGGCAAGCAAAATTTGTCAATGTCCTCACAGAGAACAATCGCTTGTTGGATGGGGATAACCCTGAAAACTATGTCAAGTTTGTCAATGGCAATCAAACAGTTGCAAAACCAGCGGATATGACGGTGACATGGCATAAAAAACCAGATACAACGACTGCTAATGTTGATCAAGAAGGTATCGTTAAAGTCAGCTACAGTGCGACCGATGAGAACGGTGCTCTTAGCACCCAAAGTTACTTTGTGACTGTGAAGGTGCCTGTTTATCCACCAGCACAGTTGAAAAACAATGTAGGTAGCTACAACAATAAACAAGGTACCCTCTCAAATGGTACCAACCCAGAAGATTATATCGAGTTCAAGGATGGTAACCAAACCGTTGCAAAACCAGCTGGAGTGACAGTTCGTTGGCAAGGAAGTACTGCACCAGGTATTGGCACAGCATCGGCTCAAAATCGTGGCATTATCGAAGTGGTTTACCCAAGTGGAGACTCTCAAAACCCAACGGTAAAAACACTTGAAGTTGCGCTTCCAACCTACCATTCTGTAGTGAAAAAATCAGAGTACACACGCGACATTACACAAAGTTTTGATAGCAATCAAGCAAGCAACTATGTCACAACGACTCCGAATGCACCAACAAGAACAGAATACTTCTGGAAGACAGATGAAACTAGAAATAAAGAGTACGGTTCAGCAACATGGGGTAATATCTCAGGAGACTGGCTCGGTAAGAAGACCAATAAGGTTAAGGTCTACTATCCAAATGAGAATGGTGGCAATCCGAAATCAGAAAACTTGGCGGAAGAAACTACTGAGATAACCTTCATCACAAAACCAGCTAAGCCAAGTATTGCAACCAACTTGACAGGAAAAGCAGGCACGCGAACTCATGTATCCGTTACGAATGCGACTCCTGGAACAACACTTTACCTCTACAATGGTACTACACAATTAGGTAGTGTCGAAGTTCCTAAGAATGGTGCTTATAGCAAGCTAGTGACTGCAGAGCTCACTCCGACAGCGGACATCCCTGCATCAACGAATCTGACTGTGAAGTCTGTCTATATGCCAAACGATGACAGCCAACGAGTTGAATCAGATAGTAGTGATCCAGTTTCTAGTACGCAAGTGACGGTATCTGCTAAAGGAACGATTCAAACCTTGGCAGGTTCTGGTAATATTACAGAACTAAGCAATCTCAACCAAGCTACCCTTTCTAAATTGTTAACCCTCTCAGATGGTAGTGCTGTTGATTCTGCAACGGCAGCTCGTTGGGAATCTGGTCAAAACATTGCCAAGGGTGAAGCAGGTACACGGACTGAAAAACTATTTGTTCGTTTACCAGGTCATACCAAGGAACAAGAAGTAACCCTTACAATTAAGACTCTTGCACAGCCAACTGCGAAACCAGTTCTAAAAGCTCCTGACGAAGTGATTACAAACGAGAGCTTGTCTCACTTTGTGACAGATGAAGGAGCTGCTTCTCTTGCTTGGGAAGGAAATCCAGCTGTCGTGACGGCAGGACGCAACATTCCACGTATCAAGGTTACCTATCCAGCTGCGGGAGTAGATGGCATTGCCTTTTCAGATGTAACGACGCAGTATGTGATTCCAACTATCTACGGAGTGAAATCCAAGTCTACAGATACGTATACAAATACGCAAAACCAAGCTTTTGATACGAACGCAGCCAACTATGTTGAGCAGTCAACTGCGACCGCTTTACCAGCGGGCATGACTTATGGTTGGGAGGATGGAGAGCCAAGTGCAGGTACGGTTGGAGAGTTTACCCGAACAGTCATCAGCACGTTTGGTAATGGAAATAGTGTTCCAGCAGAACTTCGTGGTCGTACGGTTAAGACAGTGATTCGATTTGCTGTAAAACCAACGACTCCAGTTGCGACTGCAAATGAAGATGGTAGTGTTGGTATTAGCATTCCAGATGGTGCAACGAGACTAGACGTTACCTATACGCCAACGAATGGTGCGGCTGAAACAACGACTTCGATCACGAAGAATGGTTTGAGCTGGGTTGCACAAGGTTTGACTGTGACTCCTTCTCAAGATGGTAGCCGACTCATTCTTTCTGCAGATGATTTGAAAGATGGTACGGAGTTGAAGGGGGTTGCAGTTGCGACAGGTGCAGCAGGTGACTTGACAAGTGCAGATAGCAATACTGTACGAGTAAAAGCACCGCAATTGAGCTCTCCAGTCATCACTCAAGAAGCCGACTATAGCATTCAGATTGCGCTGGATGAAAAGGCGACTCATGCTGAGGTTTCCTATACAGATGTAGGAAACACCATGCGGAAACTAACCTTTGATAAGCGTGGGGATGAGTGGATCCGAACTGATAATGTTCACATTGGTTCGGTAGTAACTACTGGTAACAATATTGTCATGGCAGTCAACACCGCTAAATCTGGTACTCTTGTTTCAGCTAGCCAGAAGACAGAGTTGTCTGATTTCTCAGTGGCGGCTACGCATAAGGCTATCGGTCTTCTTAATAATCCAGTATTGATACCAAATGATGATACGAGTGTTACGATTGAAGCACCACAGGATGCGACAAGTCTATCTGTAACCTATACTCCAGCTAATGGTCAAGAGAAGACTGTAACGATTTCGAAGACTAACTCTGGTTGGATCAGTCCAGATGGATTTGAGGTTAAGAATGGAAACCCTACTTTAATGGGTGGTACAGCTCAAGCAGGACGTACTGTGAAGGTTAAAGCCTTAGGTGATTCTTCTGAAAGTAAGGAAGTAAGTGCTGTTGTTAAGACGGCTCAACCAAGCGAAATTCAAGCTGAAGTGAAGCAAAATGGTGACTTTGTACTTACTCTGCCGACAGATGCGGATCAGTTAACTCTTCATATTCCTACTAGTGATACGGTTGTTGAGGATACTGTCCTTTCTAAAGCGAACAACTGGGAATTGCCAGCTGGGTCATTATTCCGTAGAGTAGGAAATACCGTAGTCATCCCAGCAAATCTTGTCAAAGGGAGTAACCAAGTTACTTATGTTGCAACAGCAGGAAGTGGAGCTGCTAAGAGTGAAGATAGAGCAGGAAGTATGATTGTTCCTACTCATACAGCACCAACGGTTGCAGATATCATTGTGGCAGCAAACGGTGCTCCGACTGCAAATCAGGTCAATCAAGCAGTTACGGCAGATAACAAACAAACTGCTACTGCTCAAAACTTGCCTACTGTTCTAGCAGGTCAAAGTCAGAAGATTTCTGCTACGGTAACTTATCAAGATAACAGTCAAGAAATAGTTGATGTGACGGTGAAAGCAAAATATGCGACACCAGCTCAAGTGACAGGTAGTCAAAAAGATAATGGTGATCTTGTCTTTACTCTTCCTCAAGATGCAGATGATGTTACTATTAACTACGAAGCTAATGATGGATCTAAACAGACTGCGAAACTTCATAAAGAAGGAAATGCGTGGACTGTTGTATCAGGCAATCTAACCGTTGATGGTAGCAGTGCTACTCTCGCAAACGGTGTCTATACAAGTCCTCAAGCAATTGAATTGATTGCGACAGCTGGTGAGGGAGACCAACAGAGTGAACAAGCACAAAATGGTTTCCGTCCGACTGAACACACGGTTACATCTCAAACCATTAGCAAGGTTAAAGGACAAACTCCGACAAACGATGAATTGTTAAATGCTATCACTGCTGATAAAAAGCAATCTGCTGTTTTAAAAGATGGGACTCAATACCCAACTACGGTTGGAAATCATACGATTACAGTTACCGTCACTTATGCAGATGGTACGACAGAGGATATTCCTGTAACCTATAAGGTGACAGCCGATAAGAAAGCTCT